>JAUVCS010000153.1 GCA_030590745.1 Desulfuromusa sp. | reverse complement strand
CCAGTTTTATAGTGGTACTCTGGCAGCTATGAGTGCAAAACTTCGCTCAAACAACAATAAACATACGGTTATCCGCCCGCTGGTCTATGTTGAAGAGAGCATGATCCAGGATTTCAGTGCCCGGAAAAACTTTCCTATTGTTCACTGCTCCTGTCCGGTAGCAAAAGCAGATAAGCAAAAACGTCAACAGATGAAACAACTCATAAAAGAACTCTCCCGGGAGATCCCGGAGATACGCAATAGTTTGATCCATGCTATTGGTAATGTCCAACCGGCTCATCTCCTCGATCAACAGATAGCAAAGAAAACAATAGGGGCTTCTAATAGTTGACAGCTTGGGGTAGAAAAGAAAATAATGATGAGATCAATTTATATAGAACCTCTCCAGAGAGAAAAATTACTCCAATAAAAAGGCTATTGGTTTGAGAAAATATCCATTTTTATCGATGTTGCTAATTTTCATCTTCTTTGCACTTATGGTCACAATATTTCTCCGCCTCCATCCTGAGGAGAAGAAGGTAGCGGAAATAAAGGAGCAAGAGGTACCGGCGACAAAGAAGAAACCCGTTAGCCCGGGGATTAGTGTTCAAGAAAAAAAACGCCGCTTTACCAAAACAATTACCCCTGCGGTCCATCATGTCTATGTCAACCTGATGAAGCAGTACCGGGAAGCTGCTGAGTTAATCCAAACCGATGAGAATAATGAGAAGCTTAAAACCCTGAAAGCAAAATATAAGGTCACGACTAACGAAGAGTTGTTGATGGCCCTCAAACCGCACCCTCAAAGCATTACCATCGCACAAGCGGCAATGGAAAGTTCCTGGGCAACTTCCCGTTTCTTCAAGGAGGCCAATAATATTTTTGGCGTCTGGTCATTTAACAAAAATGAACCAAGAATAGCCGCTGCAGAGAACCGGGGCAGTAAAACTATCTGGTTGAAGAAATATAATTCCATTGAGGATTCTATCCGGGACTATTATCGAACCCTCGCAGTAGGACGCGCATATAAAGAATTCAGAGCACTAAAAATGGAAACAGATGACCCTTATAAATTGGTCAAAAAGCTGGATCACTACTCTGAAAAAGGGGCTCTGTACGGGAGAGAACTTGCTGAAATCATTCATTTCAACAAGCTTGAAGTCTACGATCAACCACAGGAAACTGCAGCAAATCAGCGCTAGGAGATTGTCAGACTTTATAAGAATCTACTGTAAAACAGTCACTAAACTCATGGGTTTACTTGTTCTTTTTCATAAACTTGCTGAACAGTCCCTTGGACTGAGGTTCCTGCTCACGGCGCAGATTAATCAAGCGCAATTCACGCAATGCCTCGGCACAATCGGGATTAGCCTGTACCGCCATTTCGAAGGATTTCTCCGCCTGGCGATCCCGTTCCTGGGACTGATAAACTTGAGCAAGATAGAGATGGGTCAAATCGAAGCTCGGATTGATTTCCCGAGACGCCAACAACACCTCCATCGCCTGATTCTGAATCGCAGGTTTCCCCGGAGCCGATTTAAATAATGACCAGGCAAAAAAGGTCATATATTCAGATTCCTCAGGGCTCAACTCAATTGCTCGTTGAAATGATCTGGCTGCAGCACTAAAATTCCGAACCTGCAGCTGCGCCTTCCCTTTCTGATAGGAAGTTTCAGCCTCAATTATTTGATTGATATCGATTGATTTTTTTGGTCCATTAACCAACTCATCCAGATACCCGCCGCATGAATCCGGATCACTGAGAACCGTATATGCTTGGGTAATATACTGAAACATCTCATTAATTTTATGGCTCATTTCATTTGAAAGGCCACTACCAAGGAAACGATCCGGGTGGTATTCTTTAGCCAGTCGATAGTAAGATTTCCGGGCGTCCCCTGAGCCACACTGCCGCTTCAGCCCCAGTGCTTCAAAATAATCACAAGCCATAATACGCTGATAATCATCAAGAATTTTATGCCGGAGCTTTTCATCAATAATTTCGGTCTCTGACTCTCCTGAAAGTTCCTCAGTTGCAGTTGGATCTGGAACCGCACTCCGTTCCAGCATTTCAGAGATCATTAGAGCAGTCAGTATCTTCTGAATTTCGCGCTTGGCCAACGGATGTTGTTGCAGAATCTGTTCGAGAGTTTTTACCCCCCGACAACTTTTAAAAATTGCCTCGCCGCGCTTATTTAATTCGATATCCTGAAAACGATATTGCGGATTGCTCGCCTGTTTTAAATAAGCCTTACCGAAAGGATAGAGAAATTCATCCAGTTGCTTTGGCGTCCAGTAACGGTTGATCCCCTGCATAATAAGCGCAGCTGGCGTCAATTTAATTCTGGTAACGTTTTGTTTGAAATCTTTAGCAGGGACAAACTGGCAGGTTCCATCACGCCAGGCAAAAGTTGAAAGAAGCTTCTCGGTTACCTGGCGGACCAAAGCCGACTGTACCTCTTGTGGTGTCAGTAAACCCATCTCAATCAGAACCGTCCCCTGTAACCGCCCTGACTCCTCACTTTTCTCTACGGACTGATCACAATCAACCTGAGTGATGACCCCTTCATTGACTAACATTCGACCCAGGCATTCATTGAGGACATTGGAACGGGTAAAAATCGGATAGCCCTCTTTTATATAGATGACTTTTTTTGTGCTGCCGCGAACCAAGTGCAACAGTCCTGTCACCTTTTCCCGGTAAAGTTGCTGCAATTGCAACGGGATAGTGTAATCAGAAAGTGGCTGAATTTCAGGGGTGGTATCTTTCACAGTTTCATTCGGCCGGAAAACCCGCCCCAACAATTTCTGCAAATCATCCCCGGTGAAGGGTTTAAGGAGGAAATCATCAACTCCATAATCTTTTTTTGCGGCGGTCATCTGTTCAGGGCTATGAAAAGTTGCGGTAATCATGACCACTGGCAGGTTTCGGGTACTCTCATGTTTGCGTAGTGCCCGGCAGATATTAGGTCCAGAAATTTCCGGCATATTAATATCGATCAAAGCCAGATCGAATTTTTCCAACAATAAGGTCTGTAAACCAATTGCACCACGATCAACGGTCTGAACCTGAAAACCAGCGGCTGAGAGTGCCTGCTGTAAAAAATCACGAAGATCGCGATCATCATCAATAACCAAGATATTTTTACTCATGACTAATTTTCTCCATCCGGAACCCCTTGTGGTTTGAGATATTTTTCAAGAAGCCCACGAATCCCTTCAGTAACCAACTGATATTCTTTTAGAAGTGCTTTTTCTGCTTGTCGCCCTATACCAGCATAACCGAGGCTGCTGGCCGCTTTTCTGAAGCCGCTATTATGCGCGGAGAGCTCATTGATTGACTGATCATACAAAAGTCTTAATTTATTTTCCAATCTGCGGAGAAATTTATAACCGTTGATCAAAAGATTGGCGTCATTCTGCACCAAAATCTGATTTTCTGCCAGAGATTTAAGTAATTCAACGGTATTCTGTATGCGTAATGACTCAAACTTGGCAGCATGCAACAGCTGCAGGTATTGGGCGATAAATTCCACATCGACCATTCCACCACGCCCGGTCTTTATATTGAAGTGGTCATCACCTTCTCGGGCACTTTCCTGCTCCATCCGCTGCCGCAGACGATAAATTTCTTCCTGTAAATTTGCAGGAAGCGGACGTAAAAAAGCCAGCTGGGAAATAACTTCCTGTAACTGGTCAGTAAATTCTGCTGCTCCACACACGGCCCGAGCCTTGGTCATTGCCTGTCTCTCCCAAGGTTGAGCAGACTCGTGATGATACCGCTGGAACGCAGCTAAACTGGTAACGAGTGGTCCCTGGTTTCCTGA
>JAUVCS010000184.1 GCA_030590745.1 Desulfuromusa sp. | reverse complement strand
TAAAATCGGATAGGTCAATGCCGCTTTGAACTGAGAATTAAATCGAGCCTGTTCATCTGTAAATTCAGCAAGTTGCAGTAAAACTTTATCCAGAGTTCCACTCGTTTCACCAACTTGAACCATACTGGTATAAAGCGGTGGAAAAATCTTCGGGTGAACTTGGAGAGCGCTATGAAGGGCGCTTCCCTGTAAAACATCATCCCGCACCCGAGTCAGAACAGCGCCCAGAGAACCCTGTGTTTGCTGCTCTGCAACCATCATCAGTGCTTCAGCGAGTGGCATTCCCGCTGCCAGCATGGTTGCAAGTTGACGCGTCGCAACACCCATTTGAGCAGCACTGACACGTCGAAAGAAAATCCGTTGGGCGGTTGTGCCCACAGGATTTCCGGTGGTTGTCAGTTTGGTCGGGAACAACCCCTCGTCACGAAGTTTTCGGCCAGCAGCCTTCTGGCTCAGAGCTTCAACGACACCATGTTGTTTTTTTCCCAGAGCATCAAAAGCGCTGTATTCATAAAGGGCCACCGATTAAACCTCCTCCTGGGTCACCCGCAGGATTTCTTCAACCGTTGTCTCCCCTGCCAGGACCTTGGCCAACCCTGCTTGCCGCAGCGTCCGCAGCCCCATTTTCAATGCCTGCTGACGAATTGTTGCCGCATCAGCATTGCTGTTGACCAGCCGACGAATTGGATCTGTCACTTCCAGCAGTTCATAGAGACCCGTTCGTCCCAGGTAACCAACCTGCATACAATGGCTACAACCACGGCCACGATAGAAGGTCGCCTGTTTTGGCACTTCAGTCCCATCAAACAGCTCTGCAAGTAATTGCTCATCAGGTTGATAACTCTGGCGACAATGCGGGCAGATAGTTCGCACTAATCGTTGTGCCAGAATTCCAACCAGCGCCGAAGCAGCGAGAAATGGCTCAACCCCCATTTCTACCAGCCGTGCCAATGCCCCGGCTGAATCATTGGTATGCAGAGTGGAAAATACCAAGTGGCCCGTCAGTGCCGCTTGAACAGCAATTTTAGCCGTTTCACTATCACGGATTTCGCCAATCATAATGACGTCCGGGTCCTGACGTAAAATCGAACGCAGCCCCTGGGCAAAAGTGAGATCTATTTTGGGATTCACCTGAATCTGGCCAACTCCGGGAAGTTGATACTCGATTGGATCTTCAACGGTAATGATATTCTGTTCCCGGGAGTTGATGGCCGACAGTGCTGAATAAAGAGTTGTTGTTTTTCCCGCTCCGGTCGGTCCGGTCACCAAGAAGACACCATGACTCTTCTGAATCATTTTTTCAATCTGTGGCAACATATCTCTGTCAACGCCAATATCTTCCAGACTCAAGACCCCCGAGCTTTTATCCAGCAAACGCAGAACCACCCGCTCTCCAAAAGCAGTTGGTAATGTCGATACCCGGATATCCCCCTGTTTTCCAGCAATACGAACTGAGAAACGGCCATCCTGAGGGAGACGCTTTTCAGCAATATCGAGATTGGCCATAATTTTTAAGCGGGAAACAATATTGGGCAAAGCACGGTAAGGGGGACGTTGCACTTCGTAAAGGATTCCATCAACCCGGTAGCGCACAATGACCTCAGTTTCAAATGGTTCAATATGGATATCACTGGCGCGCTTCCGGTATGCCTGGGTCAACAAACCGTTGACAAAGCGAATAATCGGGGCTTCATCGCTGGTATCAAGAAGGTCTTCAATCTGAATATCACCATCCAATTCTTCCTGGCCGATATCCGCAATCGAGCTATCACCACCACCTGAGAGGGTTTCATAACCAAGATTGATCGCCTCGATTAATTTATCTGGCTCTGCAAGACAAGGAATGATACGACAACCGGTCAGAACAGAAAGATCATTAAAAATTTGATTATTGCAGGGATCAACCACGGCCAATCGAATTGTCTGTCCGTTAATTTCTAAAGGAACCGCCAGATTTTCTTTGGCATAACTGATCGGTACTGTGGTCAGCAGATGCAGGGCACTGGTTTTCACCTTCGGTTCGGCGACATACTCCATTCCGCTCTGAGCAGCCAGGGCTTCAGCCAGAACAACTTCTGTGGTCACCCCCTTCTCCCTCAGGAGTTCCCCCAACCGTAAAGAACTTGATTCTTGCTCTCGCAATGCCTGGCGGACAGTATCCTCAGGAACCCCTTTATCCTGTATCAGAATTTCCCCGAGCTGACGCCACTTCAACGATCGCATCAATAGTCCTCTTTTGCCCCTTCAGGTAGTAATAAAATACCTTCGGAATCTCCTAAATCAAAAAACTTGTTGGTGCCATCCTCTTCCTGATACAGATCAAAATTTCTCTGATCATCACTGGTAATCCGTTTCAGATCCTCACTATTTCGAACCACACGGGGGGTAATAAACATCAGTAAGCTGGTTTTTGTCTCTGTATTCTTTGTCCGCTTAAACAAAAATCCAAGTCCCGGAAGGTCTCCCAGAAATGGAACCTTGCTCACCGATGTTCTTTTATCTGTATGAAACAACCCCCCTAGCACAACGGTTTCACCATCCCGAGCCAGGATTGAATTGCTTAGCAGCTTCTTTTTAAAGGTTGGACCGAGGAGATCAACAGTTCCAACAGGATCTGTAACTTGAGTGATCTCCAGAAAAACCTTCAACCGTACCAGATCCCCTTCTGTAATCTGCGGGGTAAAGCGTAGCGTAAGTGCTGCATCCTGACGCTCAATTGAGTTGACCAGGTTACCCGAATTATCTGTCGTTCTTGAGGTAATAATCGGAACATTTTCACCCACAATGATCTCTGCTTCTTCGTTATCAGAAGTGAGAAGTCGCGGTGCCGAAAGAACATTAATATTTGTATCAGTCTCGGAAAGGCCAATTAAAACCGACAGGGAAGGAACGGTGACTTTCTCTCCATTAACCATAGTCGTAATCGGATTGAACATTCCCCCTAGCAAAATACCATCAACGGCTTGAGTGAGTAAGCTTGAAGCGTCGTCATCAGAAGTCGTCTCCTCCCTACCGGTATTACTGGCACCAAAGATTATGCTATCACTGCCAACATCAACAGCACCTTTTAAAGCGACACCCAGGTCCATCAAAGCATCCATCGATAACTCAAGAATCAGAACCTCAACAAACACCTGCTTACGCTTGATATCCAGATCTAAAATCAGACTTTCTACCTGCCGGTAATCTTCCATTGTGGCAGTGATAATCAGCGCATTGGTTGGCAAATCCGGAGTAATTGTAATCTCACCAAATTCTAAATCAGGTTGACTCTTCTGTTTAGCGGCCTGCTGTTTTTTAGTCCCGCTGATAATTTTATTCAATGTTTCAGATAATGCCTCAGCCTGAGCATTTTCCAGGTAATAGACATGCACCACACTACGCCC
>JAUVCS010000187.1 GCA_030590745.1 Desulfuromusa sp. | reverse complement strand
CGGAGTGTTCTGGAGCTGAAAATCGGACTTGAGTTTGAAGCTCTGGCGATCACCCAGGAGGATGAAAAAATCAATCGGCAAATGGGGCAACATGGTGAACCGCTATTGCCGGACGGAGCCCGGGTTCTGACCCACTGTAATGCTGGAGCATTGGCCACTGCGGGTTATGGAACTGCCCTTGGAGTGATCCGGTCTGCCGTAGCAGCGGGGAAGAAAATCTCAGTGATTGCTGGTGAGACAAGACCCTTTTTGCAGGGTGCGCGACTGACTGCATGGGAGTTGCAGAAGGATAATATCCCGGTCACTTTAATCTGTGACAATATGGCTGGTTACCTGATGAGTAAAGGGGAGATTGACTGCGTCATTGTTGGTGCCGACCGGATTGCTGCAAATGGGGATGTTGCCAATAAAATTGGTACCTATACTGTCGCTATTCTGGCCAAAGAGCACAATATCCCCTTTTATGTCGCTGCTCCGGTTTCAACAATTGATCTGAGTTTAAGTGATGGCAGCCAGATTCCAATTGAAGAACGGGAGAGCCGGGAAATTACCCATATCAAGGATATTCAACTGGCTCCTGAAGGGATCAATGTTTTCAACCCGGCTTTTGATATTACCTCGCAACGTCTTGTGACCGCGATCATTACCGAACATGGTATCGTTTCTGGTGATTATGTGGCGGGACTGCGTAAAATTGTTCAGGGTCGCTAAAAGGGTGCAAATGGTTCCAACACAGCAAGAAATAAGGGAACAGTTGGCGTTATTGGGTCACGATGAAGAACAGCTGGTTCTCTGGCTCGATGATCTTGAGCTGTTGGGTGGGGAAAAAGCAAAGAATAATCTGCGGTCGATTGATGATATTCTGCAGGATCAAGATCTCCTGAGCAGAGTTTTTGTGCTGATTTTGACAACGGTTGATCCTGATGGCGCCCTTAATGTCCTGGAGCGGTTGTTTGATGTCGTTGCCATCGATCAATTGACTAAAGTTTTGACGGAACCAGCACGTTGTCAACAGTTATTGACTGTCTTGGGTGGTTCTCCGTTTCTTGCGGGAATTCTCTGCCGCCGTAACATTTATTTCGAAAATTTGTTTGTAGCTGAGGGGATAGATCATCCTTGTAGCGAAACGCAGATGCTTGTCGATCTGGGTGAACACATCTCTGACAATGCCGATTTTTTTGCCCTGAAATCGGGATTACGAACCTATAAGGCGGCGCAGATTTTACGTATCGGCAGTCGTGACCTTTGTGGGCTAGCTTCTCTTGTTGAGGTGATGAAGGAGCTCTCCGGTCTTGCGGCAGCGTGTTTACAGCGTGCCCATGATGTTTGCAGCTTGCGCTTGCAGGAGGAATACGGACAACCGCGGCAAGAGGAGGAAGATGGGACCACCCGGGTTGCAACAATGACCATTCTGGGGATGGGAAAGCTGGGTGGCTATGAACTGAATTTCTCCTCCGATATTGATCTGATCTATTGTTATTCCTCTTCCCGTGGGGAAGTCACCGGTGGTAGACGAACTGAAGAAATCAGTCTGCATCGCTATTTTGTCAAATTGGCGGAGCTGATCACCCGGGCTCTTCATCAGGTGACTGAAGACGGTTTTGTATTTCGGGTTGATACGGGGTTAAGACCGGATGGCAATAATGGCGATCTGGCAATCTCTATCGATGGTGCCGAAGCGTACTATCAATCCTGGGGACAGGGCTGGGAGCGGGCGGCACTAATCAAAGCAAGACCGGTTGCTGGTGATATTGCCCTCGGCGAGGAATTATTAAAGCGGCTCAAACCTTTTATCTATCGGCGCTATCTCGACTTTGGCATGATCGAGGATATCAAGCTGATGAAGCAGAAAATTAACCACAGCCTCAGTCGTAAGGAGGAGGGGGAGCGTAACCTTAAATTGGGTCGGGGTGGCATCCGGGAGATCGAATTTTTTATTCAGACACAGCAGTTGGTCAATGGTGGAACCAACCCGCAGTTACAGCAGCGGAATTCTTTGCAGATGTTGCAAATTCTGCAAGCAGAAAAGTTGATTTCTGCAGATGATCAACAGTCGCTCAGCAGGGCTTATCAATTTTTACGGATGGTTGAGCATCGTATTCAAGTAGTTCAGGAACAACAGACCCATTCCTTGCCGCGGGATCAATCCGACCTTGATCTCCTCGCCCGGCGTTGTGGTTTTTCCTGTTATGAAGATTTTTATTTTAAACTTGAAGAACATCGCCAGCAGGTGAATCATATTTTCAACGATCTCTTCCATTCAGCAGAAGAGGAGCAACAGGAAGTCACTCCTGAAGTCAATTTTGTCTTCGATACTGAATCAGACCCTGATCTGGTCAAAGACCTTCTCGAAGAAAATGGTTTTACCAACCCCGATGCAGCTTACAACAGCTTGTTGATGTTACGTGGTGGTGATCCACAAAAACGGTTAACTCGACGGGGTCGGCGCTGTTTGGAACGGTTGGCACCTCTGCTGATGAGAGAATTACTTGATTCACCAGATCCTGATCAGGCCTTGAATAATCTGGAGGCTTTCTTACGGGCAATCCGTGCCAGCAGCTCTTTTTACTCTCTGTTAGTTGAAAATCCTGACATTGTTAAACTTTTAATTGCTCTGTTTGGTTCCAGCCAATTGTTGTCACGGATCTTTATTCAGCGGCCAGAACTACTGGATACGATGGTCTCTCGATCCTATGCGGTTGCAACCAAGGATCGCCAACAGTTAAGTGCAGAGCTGGATTCCCAAATGGGTCTGACAGAAGATTATGAGCAGCAGTTGGATGGTTTACGGCGGTTTCGTAATGAGGAATTTCTGCGGGTTGCTCTTAATGATCTGCATGGTCAGATGAGACAGGGAGTGGGGGCTAAACAGTTGTCCTGGCTTGCAGAAGCGTGTTTGGGGCAGGCATGGAAGATGGCCAGGCAGGAACTATGCTCCCGATTTGGAGCTCCGTTCTCACAAGGGGAAGATGGAGAAGTGCAGGAAACGGCTTTTGCCGTTATCGCCATGGGAAAACTCGGTGGTCTCGAGCTGAACTACCATTCAGACCTGGACATTATCTTTATCTATGAGAATGAGGGGGAAACACAACCAACGGCAGAGACGGATAGCAAACGCTTCAAGTCCATTAGTAACCAGGAGTATTTTGCAAAATTGGCGCAGCGAATCATTACTGTTCTGACTTTAATGACTCGTGAAGGAGCAGTTTATAAAATTGATACTCGCCTGCGTCCTTCAGGAAACCAGGGACCACTCGTTACCAGTTTAGCTGCGTTCCAGCGGTATCATCACGAGTCTGCTCAACCTTGGGAGAGACAGGCAATGACCAAGGCTCGGGCCGTGTGTGGAGCAGCAGAATTTACTGACCAGTTACAG
>JAUVCS010000072.1 GCA_030590745.1 Desulfuromusa sp. | reverse complement strand
TCCAGCTGAGGCAAAGCAGGGTCTGATGGTGCGGTTTTCTTTTTCAGAGATTCAAGCGCAGGCTATTCTTGATATGCGTTTACATCGCCTGACCGGGCTTGAACAGGGTAAAATTCTTGAGGAGTTGGCACAGCTTCTGGTCCAGATCAGCCGCCTGAAGGAAATTCTTGCCAGTGAAGTGGAGATCCTCAATATCATCAAGGTGGAATTGATTGAACTGAAGGATAAGTTTGCCAATCCACGCCGGACAGAAATTCTTGATCGCAGTGCAGATTTAACCCTTGAGGATATGATTGTTGAGGAGGATATGGTTGTGACCGTGACCCACGGTGGCTATATCAAGCGCAATGCGGTATCCCTTTATCGGGCACAGCGGCGGGGAGGTAAGGGTAAGACCGGGATCAAACCGAAAGAAGAGGATTTTGTTGAAAATCTGTTTATTGCTTCAACTCACGCCTATGTCCTTATTTTTACTGATCTGGGGAAGGTCTATTGGCTTAAGGTTCACGAGATTCCTCAGGGGGGACGGGCTTCGCGGGGGAAGGCAATTGTCAACTTGTTACAGTTGGCAGCCAACGAGCAGGTCATGACAATTCTGCCGGTCAGCAGTTTTGAAAAAGGGCAATATATTGTCACTGCAACGGCTCGCGGGATTATCAAAAAAACTGAACTGATGGCTTATTCCCATCCACGGACCGGGGGAATTATTGCGCTGAGAATTGATGAGGGTGATCGCCTGATTGAGGCCCGCTTGACGGATGGAGAACGGGATCTGCTGCTAGCGAGCCGCAATGGTAAATCAATCCGTTTCCCGGAAACTGATGTCCGCGCTGTTGGTCGTCCGGCCCGTGGGGTGCGGGGGATAACCTTGGCAGAGGATGATGAGGTGGTTGGTCTTCAGTCTGTTACGGCAAATACCGCCTTAGCTTTGGTCACCGTGACAGAGAATGGCTATGGTAAGCGCACCGATATTGGTGAATATCGGGTACAAAGTCGAGGTGGTAAGGGGATTATCACCATCAAAACCAGTGAGCGTAATGGTCATGTGGTCGCTATCAGAATGGTGGACGATGAATCGGACCTGATGTTTATTACCAACCGTGGCAAGTTATTGCGGACTAAAGTAAGAAATATCCGGGCAATCGGTCGAAATACCCAGGGGGTGCGGATGATGGTCCTGGAAGCTAACGAACTGATAGTTTCGGTTGCAAAATTAGCAGAGAAGGATAGCTCCGATGGGCTTGCACCGTCTGAAGAAGAAATTGAAGCGGGAGATACAACGGGAAACCCGGACGACGAAACCTAGGTTCAAGCTCTGGTTTATTGTTGTTCTGGTTCTTTCACTATCGACAGCAGCCCTGTTTTACGGTTATCAACAACAGCAGCTTACCGCTCCACAGCGCCTGTTTACTTTAGCGGTTAAACAGGAGAGTCAGGGTAAAATAGCTGCTGCCGAAAAGAGTTATCGGGATATTTATCAACATTACCCCCAGTCAGCAAAAGCGGCCGAAGCTTTATTGAAGATTGGTAAGATCTGGCAATATAATCGTCGTGATGGGCAACGGGCGCTGCTCAGTTATCTGCAACTTGAACACGATTATCCTGACAGTTCACTGGTATTGTTTGCTCGTGAAGAAGCGGCACAGATTGTTAAGTACACCCTGAAAGACTACTCCCGAGCCATTGAATTTTATCAGCGACTTTTGGATTTAAACACCGGAAAACTGGATCATTATTATTTGGAAATAGCCGATTGTTATTTTCGTCTCGAAAAGTATCCCCAGGCGAGGATAGAGTTGGAAGTACTGCTGGAAAACTTTCCCGACAGCCCACTCGCTCCCGATGTGTTATATCGTAAGGGGGGAATATTGCTTCTGGAGGGGCGGACAAAAGCGGCACAACAGGATTGGCAATCCTTGATAGAGCAATACCCCGACAGCAGTTATCGGCTTCAGGCTCAGTTCAATCTAGCAAAACTGCTCGAGGAGCAGGGGGCTTTGAAAGAGGCTCTGCAGAGCTACCGAGAAATTGAGGGATTTTCACCCCCCGAGGTGTTACAAAAAAAAATTGACCACTTAGAGCAACGGATTGCAGACAAAACAGGGGCTATCTAGGATGGAAACAAAGATCGCAGTTATTGGCGCCGGAAGTTGGGGAACGACATTAGCAAACCTGCTGGCTCAAAAAGGGTATCCGGTTACCCTTTGGTGTTATGAGGCGGACCTGGCTGAACGTATTCAGCAGTCGGGAATCAATGATCTTTACCTTCCGGCAACTAAACTCTCTAAAAAATTACAGGCGACCAGCAACTTAAAAACCGCTGTTGCTGAAAAACAACTCCTTTTATTTGTGACCCCTTCTCAAGTTACCCGCCAGATTTTAGTGCAGGCACTCCCCGATTTATCACCACAGGCTCTGATTGTTTCCGCCTCCAAAGGGATTGAAAATGAGAGTCTGATGTTGTTGTCTCAGGTTTTTGAAGAGCTCCTCCCGCAGTCGATGCATCGGCAGCTCGGGTTCCTTTCCGGCCCCTCCTTCGCAAAAGAGGTGAGCTCGGGAATGCCGACCGCAGTTGTTGCGGCGGCTAAAGAGTTGAGTGTGGCGGAAGAAATCCAAAAAATATTCAGCACTGAGAAGTTTCGCGTTTATACTCATGATGATATTATTGGTGTTGAGTTGGGTGGAGCGATGAAGAATGTTATCGCTCTGGCCGCCGGGGTTGCTGATGGTTTAGGTTTTGGCCACAATACCCGAGCCGCATTAATTACCCGCGGACTGGCTGAAATGACCCGACTGGGGATAAAACTTGGTGGTGCAGCAGAAACTTTTGCCGGATTGGCGGGGATGGGGGATCTGGTTCTAACCTGTACCGGTGATCTGTCGCGGAACCGCAGTGTTGGTATTGAGTTGGGCAAAGGGCGCAGTCTTGATGAAATCTTGGCCGGTATGCAAATGGTAGCCGAGGGGGTTAAAACTACCCTGTCTGCCTATCAGTTAGCTGAGAAGCTGGGGGTTGAGGTGCCAATTATTGAGCAGATGTATTTAATTCTTTACCAGAATAAGTCCCCCCGTCAGGCGGTAACTGATTTGATGTTACGTGATTTACGGGCAGAGACAATTTAAGGAGTCATGATGAAACAATTATTATTGGCGGTGAGTTTGCTGTTGTTGGCGAGTGTCGCTTATGCTGGGCCAATAGTTGAAATGAAAACCAATCTGGGGACGCTAAAAATTGAATTGAATGAAAAGAAAGCTCCACTGACAGTCAAAAATTTTCTTGCTTATGTGGACCAGCAATTTTATGACGGAACGATCTTTCACCGTGTCATCAGCAACTTTATGATTCAGGGTGGTGGCTATGACATGGATGAAAAGAAGAAAAAGCCCTCTGATCCAATCCAGAATGAGGCGGCAAATGGTCTGAAAAATCGTAAGGGGAGTATTTCCATGGCTCGAACCAATGTTGTGGACAGTGCAACCAGCCAGTTTTTTATCAACCTGGTTGATAATAAGTCCCTTGATCACCGCGGCACCGCTTCAAGAGAGTTTGGCTATGCGGTTTTTGGACAAGTTATCTCCGGGATGGATGTCGTGGAAAAAATAGGCAGAGTTAAAACGACAGCAAAGAGCTCCCGGTTCCGGAACTATCCTGAACCTCAGGTTGTTATTGAGACGGTTCGTAGACTTTAACCAACGCAGATTGCTGATTAATCAATAGGGGCGAGTATGGCGACGTTCCGGATCATGAGTTATCATATCAATGGTTCCAGAAATGCTGCTGGAGAGGTTGCTCCTGAGCTCAGCGCGGCAGTGATTCGTGCCCAACAACCCGAATTAGTGATGTTGCAGCAGATTGGTTCACCGATCGGAATAAATTCTGTTGAACAATTGGCCGATCGGGTTGGACTGGACTTCTATGGCTCTAATACAGAAGGGGGATGCGCTTTTTTATCTCGCTACCCCCTGAACCATGTTTGCGAGCAGTCGCTGGGTTATGGTGGCCAGTGTGTTCAGGCTGATCTGAAATACGGTGACGAAAGAGTTCATCTGTTTAACCTGACCCTTTCCTGGAACTTTCGCCAGCGGCGTGAGCAGGTCAAGCTCCTGATGGGAGAGCAACTGCTGGATAGCCCCTCCCTCACCTGTGCAACAATTATTTGTGGTGATTTTGGTTTGCCCCTATGGGGAAGTGGTCAAATTCCATTGAAAGAACACCTCAAGCGCGCCAACTTTCCCGGCTGGCGTGCCAACTTTCCCGGCAAGCTTCCTCTCTGGGGGCGTGACCGTGTCTATTTTCGTGGACCGATCAAAGCGTTGGCTGGCAGTATTGTTATGACAGCTAAAGCGCGTAAGGCCTCCACCCACCTACCGCTGGTTCTTACCGTTGAAACAAGTGAGACTCGAGAGGTTGTTAAGGTCAAAAAACTTGTCCGGCTTACACCAAAACAACCCAACCCCATCTGCGGATAAGTTATGAATTCTGCAGCCAGAAAAGAAACATGAAAAAATCAGAAAAGGCATTGCAGTTATTGCTGGCGTTGGAGGATATTTATCCCTCGGCTCATTGTGCCCTGCTCTATCAAAATCCATGGCAGTTGCTGGTGGCAACAATCCTTTCGGCACAATGTACCGACAAACGGGTCAATATTGTGACCGCAACATTGTTTAAACTTTTGCCCGGGCCAGAACAACTGGCGGCAGCCAGTCAAGAACAGGTGGAAGAGATCATCCGTTCAACGGGATTTTTTCGCAATAAAGCAAAAAATCTGATCAGTTGTGCCGATCAGGTTTTAGTCCGGCATCAAGGAGAGGTTCCGGCAGATCTGGATGCTTTGGTTGCTTTAAGCGGGGTTGGCCGTAAAACGGCCAATGTTGTTTTAGGCAATGCCTACCAGATTCCGGGGATGGTTGTTGATACTCACGTCAAGCGCCTGGCTAGACGTTTTGGCTGGACCAAATCTGCTAATCCTGAACAGATTGAAAAAGAGTTGAGTCTGTTGTTACCAGAAACCAAATGGACCCAATCAAGTCATATCCTGATTGCCCACGGT
Source organism: Desulfuromusa sp. (assembly GCA_030590745.1). Taxonomy (GTDB): domain Bacteria; phylum Desulfobacterota; class Desulfuromonadia; order Desulfuromonadales; family Geopsychrobacteraceae; genus Desulfuromusa. Next base: position 512 of record JAUVCS010000072.1, on the reverse strand, counting down.
CGGGCTTGTTGTAAGGCCCCTACCCCCTATTGCAGCACCTGTCCCGTTATAGAACTTTGCCCCCGTCGGGGTGTGGACAAGTCTCACTAAAATATATAAGCCACTTAAATCTGCTGGAAAAATTGGAGTTGGATCGAAAAGGTCGATTTTGTGGCAAACAAATAAAAAGCTTCGCAACTAAATGGTTGCGAAGCTTTTTTGGTTTACCCTCAAAGATACTATTACCGCCAGCTGAAGCTGTCGGCAACGATCAAAATTAAGCTTTCATTACGTTCGCTGATTGTGGACCTTTGTCTCCCTGAATGACATCAAAAGTAACACGATCTCCTTCACCCAGGGACTTAAAACCTTCTGATTGAATTGCTGAAAAATGAACAAAGACATCTGGACCATCGTCCTGCTCAATAAAACCAAAACCTTTAGAATCGTTAAACCATTTTACTGTTCCTTCTGCCATGCTGTACTCCTTATACGTTTTTACGAGGGTAACCGAGACACGATAAGCTCGCTTC
>JAUVCS010000165.1 GCA_030590745.1 Desulfuromusa sp. | reverse complement strand
ACTGATATGAAATAGCGAAGGGTACGGAGTTCCATAAAATAACCTGTCAGGTGATTTGTATCTTTAACAGGGTGTTGAAAAACGTTTTCGAGGGCTTGAGTGAAAGCGAAAATTGCCGAAAAAGCGCAGTTTACACACAGTAAATGAGCATTTTGAGGCAATTTTTAACACAGCAATCGCAACGCAGATAGTTTTTCAATAGCCTGCCAAAGTTTTGCTGAAAACTAACATGTCCTGCAACAAATAACGTAGTTATTTTTAATAATTGAAAATGGCCTGATCGTAAATATGTTAGGGTTGTAGGAGACTGTCGGATTTTACAAGAATCTACTGCAAAACAGACAGGCTCCTAGGGCTATCGATCTTTTCCCTGATATTGTCCAGATCAAGGATTTTATTACCAAAGAAAAAAAATTTGATTATTGGTACCGGATTATCGTCAACCCGTTTGATTGATTAGTTGCTTAAATATTCTGCAGAATACAAATTGTTTGATTTGTAGAGTTATTATCCCCAAGGCATAGCTTAAGCCTTGACCCCACAAAGTAAAACAGTATTATATCTTTTAGGTTTTTTCTTCTAATGTGAACAGATGGCGATAGAAGGTGAATATCTCATCTCATATCTTGGCTGAAAAAACTAAAGGAGAAAATCATGGATTTTTTAAAAGAACTCGGAATTAAAGAAAAGAATTTTGGTGCTTCTACTGGGATTCAATGGAATGAAACAACTGATCAGGGTGAACTGAATATTGTTTCCCCGGTTGACGGCAAAGCAATTGCCAGTGTTTATCTTGCCTCAGAAGAAGACTATGACCGAATTGTTGCCACAGCCGCTGCTGCCTTTAAGCAATGGCGGATGATCCCTGCTCCTAAACGGGGTGAGATTGTGCGCCAAATTGGTTTGCAACTGCGTAAATATAAAGATGCCCTGGGAACACTGGTCTCTTATGAAATGGGTAAATCGCTCCAAGAAGGGAAGGGCGAAGTCCAGGAGATGATCGACGTTTGTGACCTCGCTGTGGGGCAGTCCCGTCAACTGTACGGCAATACCATGACCTCGGAACGTGAACTTCATCGCATGTATGACCAATATCACCCTCTGGGTGTTGTTGGCACCATCAGTGCGTTTAACTTTCCCGTCGCTGTCTGGTCCTGGAATGCCATGATTGCAGCAGTCTGTGGTAATACCAACCTCTGGAAACCATCATCAAAAGTTCCCCTGACGGCAATCGCTGTGCAGAATATTCTGGCCGAGGTGATCAAAGCCAATGAGCTTCCTGAGGGATTATTCAACCTGGTGATCGGTCGGGGCTCATCAGTGGGAGAAAAACTGCTTAACGATAAAAGGGTTCCGCTAATCTCGATTACTGGCTCAACAGAAGTTGGACGCCATGGTGCGCAAATTATTGCTAAACGTTTTGGCAAGGCGATTCTCGAACTCGGTGGTAATAACGCGATTATCCTGACCCCTGATGCTGATATGAAAATGGCTCTGCCCGCTATTGTTTTTGGCGCTGTTGGAACAGCTGGACAACGTTGTACTTCAACTCGGCGACTGATTATTCATGAATCGATTTATGACAAAGTCAAAGAAACAATTGTCAAAGCGTATCGTGGCTTAAAGATCGGTGATCCCCTTGATGAAAATAACCATGTTGGTCCCCTGATTGACAAAATTGCTGTCGGTGAATTCAAGAGGGCTCTGGTCCGTGCAGAAGAAGAGGGTGGTTCGGTCATCTGTGGTGGAGATATCCTGGCAGGCAAAGGTTATGAGTCGGGCTGTTATGTCACCCCAGCGGTAGTAGAGGCCGAAAACAGTTATGAAATTGTTCAAGAAGAAACTTTTGCCCCAATCCTCTACCTGATTAAGTATCAAGGTGATGTCGATAATGCCATTGAGCTGCATAATGGTGTTGTTCAGGGTCTTTCCTCTGCCATTTTTACCCAGAATTTATTGGAAGCTGAAGAGTTTCTTTCTGCAATTGGTTCTGATTGTGGTATCGCCAATGTCAACATTGGAACCTCTGGTGCCGAAATTGGTGGTGCTTTTGGTGGTGAAAAAGAGACCGGTGGCGGTCGTGAGTCAGGCTCAGATGCATGGAAAGCTTACATGCGGCGCCAGACGAATACGATTAATTACGGTCGAACTTTACCGTTAGCTCAGGGGATCAAGTTCGATATTTAATTATTTTGCAGGGGGAATCATTTATTGATTCCCCCTCTGTGGATCATTTGCAGTTGCAATTAACCCGCTTGTTCAGACAAGCAAATCAAGAAGAGGAGTGACAAATGAAACAGATCAAACTGGTATCAATCGTTCTTGCTCTGGTGCTGACCGTCTTTTTAACGGCGACCAGTTTTGCCACCACACTGGAAGATATTGTCAAGCGGGGTGAGCTGCGGGTTGCCGTTCAATCGGGTGCGCCACCCTATGCCTTTATCGATAAAACCGGCGTCCCTGCTGGCTCTATGGTTGACTTTACCCAGGGGATGGCTGATGCCATGGGTGTCAAACTGAAAGTTCTCAATTACGACTGGGATGGTTTGATTCCTGCGCTCCTTTCAGGCAAGGCTGATATTCTGGCTGCCGATATGACCCCAACATTGAAACGGGCACTCAAAGTGACCTTTACCGATCCCTGGATCTATGTACAGCCCTGTATCTTCACCAAGACAGAAGCCAGCTTCAAAACTCTTGAAGATGTTAATAAGCCAGACGTTACCGTGGGTGTTCTGTTGGGTTCAACCGGTGAGGTTATTGCAAAAAAATATCTTCCTAAAGCCAAAATCAAGTCTTACAAGGGTGGTGGTCGGATGATCGTTCAAGCTCTTCAAGCTGGACATGTTGATGCCGGTGTGAATGATGACTTGGCTGTATTGACCGTTCTTCCTGATTACCCGCCTAACACTGTTCGCTTACTTGACAAACGACTGGGTCAAGGAAAAGATCCACTCGCCTTTGCCGTAAGACCAGAATCCGTTAATTTATGGCAGTGGATTAACCTTTATTTTGAAAAAGTTCGTGCTAATGGTGATTATGGCAAAAATCTTCAGTATTGGCTGGCAGGAACTGAATGGAAAAAAGATCACTAATTGATTGCTATATCTTTTGAATATAAAATGACAATGTAAATATTGTCCGGCAGGTGTGAATTTTTTCATGCCTGCCGGGCAGAGGGCGATTTTGCATGCTGAGTAATTTTAATTTCAGGGTTATATTTGAATATCTACCACTGTTTTTTTCCGGCTTAAAATATACATTTATTATTGCTCTGATTTCCATTTTTCTGGCTATTATTGTCGGTATTATCGCTTGTGCTTGTCGTATCTCCAGTTTCAAGTTTCTCCGTTATCCCGTTATTGCTTACATAGAAATTGTTCGCTCTACTCCCTTATTGGTTCAAATCTATTTTCTGTATTTTGGATTGCCGACTCTCGGTATCAGCGTCCCGGAGATCCAAACCGGAATCATTGCCCTGATGTTTAATTCCGGTGCGTATATTGCTGAAATCCTTCGGGCTGGAATTAATTCGGTGGATGAAGGACAGATTGAAGCCGGGCTTTCGTCAGGTTTGAATTAC
>JAUVCS010000012.1 GCA_030590745.1 Desulfuromusa sp. | reverse complement strand
GCAGGTTATCGGGCAGCCGGAACTAATTGAACGTCTGCTGATTGCACTGTTGGCCGATGGTCATCTGCTGGTTGAGGGAGCTCCTGGGCTGGCTAAAACCCGCGCTATCCGGCAACTAGGTGAACTGTTGGAGGGGAGTTTTCACCGCATCCAGTTTACCCCTGATTTACTGCCGGCAGATCTGACCGGAACTGACGTTTATCGTGCAGAGGATGCCACCTTTACTTTTCAGCCGGGACCATTATTTCATAATCTGATCCTTGCCGATGAAATTAACCGTGCGCCAGCCAAAGTCCAGTCAGCGTTGCTTGAGGCCATGGCAGAGAGACAGATCAGTGTCGGACAGACGACTTACCAACTGGCAGATCCCTTTCTGGTGATGGCGACCCAGAACCCGATTGAGCAGGAGGGGACCTATCCTCTTCCAGAAGCCCAACTGGATCGGTTTCTGTTACATGTGCGGGTCGATTACCCTGCGGTGGCAAGTGAACGGCAGATTCTTGCGCTGGCGCGGCGCGAGGCGGCTGGAAAGGTTGCCGCAGATTCTTCACCGAACCATATCCCACCCCTTTCAGTCGTTGAGTTACGTCATGCCCGGCAACAGGTTCTTGATCTCTATCTGGCAGAGAATCTGGAAGAGTATCTGTTGCAATTGGTTCTGGCCACCCGCAATCCACAGCCCTATGGTGAGGATTTGGCGGGGGCAATTTTATATGGAGGAAGCCCCCGAGCCAGCATTGCTCTTGATCGCTGTGCCCGGGCACGAGCCTGGCTGGCCGGGCGTGACCATGTCTTGCCCGAGGATATCCAGAACCTGGCCTTCGATGTGTTGCGTCATCGGCTGATTCTCAGCTATGAGGCTGAGGCCAATGGGATGAATGCCGATCGCCTGATCTCTGAACTGATTGCCCGTGTTCCGGTGCCCTGATGCCAAAACGGGCGGTATCGGTAAACACTTCACCGGTCAAAATTGATCTGACCGAACTGATTGCTTTGGGTGACCGGTTGCTTCCGGCAAGCTGGCAACCCAACCGGCAGTTGGCAGCGCAAAGTGGTGGCTATCGTAGCCGCTTTCGTGGTCGTGGTATGGAGTTTGCTGAGGTGCGCGCCTATTTGCCTGGTGATGATATTCGCAATATCGATTGGCGGGTGACTGCCAGACGGGGCAAGGTGCATACCAAGCTGTTTCATGAAGAACGGGAACGCCCGGTGATTGTTGCTCTGGATTACCGGAGACCGATGTTTTTTGCCACTCGTGGCCGATTTAAGGCGGTGCAGGCTTCACAGTTGGCGGCGTTGCTAGCCTGGCAGGCACTGTCACGTGGGGATCGTATCGGCGGTTTTATTTTTTCTGAAGAGCGTCACCTTGAACTACGCCCACAACTGGGGAAAAAGGCAGTTCTACAACTATTGCGCCAGATGGTTGCAGACCCGGTCTGGAATCGCTCTCCTCACCACCCGTTTGCTCCACAGCAACGTCTTGCGGCAACCTTGCAACGGCTTCACCGGGTCGCCCGCCCCGGTAGTTTAATTTTATTACTCAGTGATTTCAGCCAGTGGGATGATCAAGTTGAGAAACAGCTGGCACTGCTTGGCCGTCATTGTGATCTGGGTCTGATCCATTGTTTTGACCCCTTCGAAGCTGAACTGCCACAGGCTGGTTCCTATCGCCTGAGTGATGGTGAGCGGGATTTGACTATGACCACTGCCGATCGGCGTGGGCGGCAGCAGTACCAGCATTCCTTCAGCCAACATCGGCAACAGCTGGAAAATTTTTGCCGGCGCCAACGGTGTCAATTTTTTTCGCTGCCTACTGACGGTGATCCGTTGGAGTCTCTTCCCGGTGTGAAAAGGGGGCACTAAAGTGGGACAAAACAGCACAATGACAGCTGCTAATCTCCCTTTGCATGATATCCATCTTCCCGTTCCGATCAGCTGGTGGCCTCCGGCTCTTGGCTGGTGGATTTTGTCTGGATTATTGCTCCTCATTCCCTTTTTTATCTGGGGTTTGCGCCGTTTTCGCCAGCGGCGGCGGATGCGGCACATTGCCCTGCAGAAACTTGAAAAACTGGCCGGTTTCCCCGAAACTGAGTTGCTTACAGCTCTCTCCAGATTATTACGGCAAGCGGCTATTGCCCACTTCCCGCAGCAGGATTGTGCCGGTTTGAGTGGACAGGCCTGGTTGGAATTTTTGGATCGCCCATTTCATGATCACCCGTTTACCACTGGAATCGGTAGCTGTTTAAGTGATGCCCCCTATCGACCTGAGGTCCAAATTGATACTGTTGCTCTGATCAATCTGTGCCACCGCTGGTTGAAAAAGCTTCCCCCGCAAAATCTTCCCCTGCGGAGGAGCCAATGATCCATTTTGTCTGGCCCTGGGCCTTTATCCTGTTACCTCTCCCCTGGTTGATTTATAAGTTCTGTCCGCCGGCATTAGCTGCTGAAGAGGCGGCTCTCTGGGTGCCAAGTTTATCACCTTTTGCCGCTGTACAACATCAGCATGGCCGGCGGAAAGGGCGGTGGCAGTTGCCACTGGCACTTTGCTGCTGGTTGCTGCTGGTCGGTGCGACCGCCCGTCCTCAGTGGCTTGGTGACCCGATTGAGTTGCCGGTCAGTGGCCGTGATCTGCTGCTTGCGGTCGATCTTTCCGGGAGTATGCAGACCAAAGATTTCTATCTTGATGGTGAATCAGTCGATCGTCTGACGGTACTGAAAGCAGTTGCCGGTCAATTTATTCAGCAACGGGTTGGAGATCGGCTGGGGTTGATTCTGTTTGGCGATCAACCCTATGTCCAGACCCCGTTAACTTTTGATCGCCGGACGGTTGAGCAACTTTTAGCTGAATCTGCGATTGGTCTGGCCGGGGAGAAAACTGCGATTGGTGATGCTATCGGCTTAGCAGTCAAGCGTCTTAAGAGAGGGGGAGGGGAAGAGCAGGTGTTAATTCTTCTCACCGATGGTGCCAATACCGCTGGACATCTATCGCCACTTAAAGCGGCAGATCTTGCTGCAGCTGAAGGGTTAAAAATCTATACGATTGGACTCGGTGCCACGACGATGAAAGTGGAGGGTTTTTTCTTCAGCCAAATGGTGAATCCTTCAGCAGGTCTTGACGAAAAGACCCTGACAGAAATTGCACAGAAAACCGGTGGGCGTTACTTCCGCGCTCGGGATACCGATCAGTTGGCAGGAATTTATGCGGAGCTGGATCGCCTTGAACCTGTAGAACGGGATCATGATGTCTACCGTCCAATCGCTGAACTCTATCCCTGGCCTCTGGGGCTGGCTCTTTTTTATAGTTTACTGCTCCTCTTGTTGCCACAATTGCCACAGCGAATAGCTCGGAGGAAGAATGGATAGTTTTCATTTTTTGCGTCCAGAGTGGTTTCTCGCATTACTGCCAATATTCCTGCTGCTATTCTGGTTGGCACGCCGGCAGCTGCGAAGTCGGAGTTGGCAGGCGGTTTGTGATCCGGAACTGTTGCCACACCTGCTTCTTGGCCGCTCGGTACGACGGGCTAACTGGCCATTCTGGTTGATTTCTCTCGGCATGTTATTGGTGGTTCTCGCTTTGGCTGGACCGGTCTGGAAACGTCAACCGCAACCCCTATTTCGTCAACAATCAGCATTAGTCATCCTGTTTGATCTCTCTCGCTCAATGGAAGTTGCCGATTTAAGACCCAATCGTTTTTTGCGCGCCCAGCTCAAAATTGCAGATTTGTTGCGCGAACGGAAAGAGGGGCAGACCGCACTGATTGTTTTTGCCGCGGATGCCTTTACTGTAACTCCGCTGACCGAGGATCACCACACCATTGAAGCTCTGTTAAAAAGCCTTGACCCTGGGTTAATGCCGGTTCAGGGGAGTAACCCGGCACGGGCTATCCAGCGGGGGGAAAAGTTGTTGCAGCAGGCAGGATTGAAACAGGGTCGGCTGTTATTGGTGACCGATGAAGATCGGCCGGAAAATTATTTTGCTGCTGCCCGGCAGCTGAAAAAAAAGGGGTTTGAGTTGTCGGTTCTCGGGGTTGGTACCCCAGCAGGTGCTCCGATTCCTCTCCCCGGTGGTGGTTTTTTTAAGGATAGGCAGGGAAATCTGGTGTTGCCTAAATTGAATTCTGCCGGGTTGCGTCAGCTGGCAATTGCCGGGGGGGGTAACTACCAACAGCTGAGTGTCGATGATACTGATCTGAACAGTTTGCTGGCCGGACTTGAAGGTCATCATCTAGACCAGTCCGGTGAAACTGCTGCTGCGGTCGGGGAGCGCTGGCGTGAAGAGGGAGTCTGGTTGCTCTGGCCATTACTTATTCTTGCGGCATTGGCTTTCCGGCGTGGTTGGTTGCTGGCATTGCCTCTTCTGCTCCTGGTTCCGCCACCTGCTGAGGCCTTCAGTTGGCCGGAGCTTTGGCAAACCCCGGATCAACAAGCTGCACAAGCTTTTACCGAGAAGAATTACACCGATGCGGCGCAACAGTTTCAGGATCCGCGCTGGAAGGCTAGTGCTCTTTATCGGAGCGGTGACTTTACTTCTGCTGCCAAGCAGCTTGAAACACCGCAAAGTACCGATGACTGGTACAATCAAGGGAACGCTCTGGCAAAGAGTGGTGATTTTCCTGCGGCACTCAAGGCTTATCAGCAGGCGTTAGAGTTGACCCCGGGAGATATTGATACAGAGTTTAATAAAAAACTGGTTGAACAGGCGCTGCAACAGCAACAAAAACAGCAGAATAACCAGAACCAACAAAATAACAACGACCAACAGAATAAACAGGATAATAAAAAACCCCGGGAGGGAGATGAACCCAACAGATCTACTGAGAGTCAAGGTTTGCAAGAGGAAGGAGTTCAGTCTGGGGATCAACAGAAAACTTCATCTTCTAAAGCGAAAAAAAATATCGATAAAAAGGGCCAACAAGATCAGTCAGCCAGGAAAGATAAAAACTCACAAACTGATGATTCCTCCATGTCGGCTTCCGCAAAAAAAGAACAGAAAACAACTGAACAATCGACTGGAATGGCTCAAAATCGGGTTGAGGAATCCCCTGCTGAACAATCTGGAGAACCGCCTGATTCTGTAACCAGCCCTGTAGATAATATTCCTGAAACGGCTGAACAACGCGAATCAAGGCTGCTGTTGCAACAGATTCCAGATGACCCTGGCGGGCTGTTACGGCGCAAATTCCTCTATCAGTACCGGCAACGCGGTCAACAACCTGAAATGGATCGATCATGGTAAATCGGTGGCGTATACTCTTCTCTCTTATTCTCCTTTCTGTGCTTTGGGTTAGTCCGGCACTGGCTATTTCGGTTCAAGCGGTTGCTGACCGGGACCGGGTTGCCGCAGGTGGGAGTTTACAATTGGAATTGCGGGTTGCAGGTCGCCCTGACGCGGACCCAGATTTTTCTCCTCTGCAACGGGATTGGGATATCCTGACTCGTTCGCAGAGTAGTCAGCTGCAGATCATCAACAGCAGCATCAGCCGTTCGGTCATTTATAAGTTAACCCTGATGCCCAAAAAAACTGGAACGGTGATTATTCCAGCGGTCTGTTTTGGCTCTGACTGTACCATTCCCCTGCCAATTGAGGTGGCGTCCAGCCCCCGTTCTGGAAAAGCAGACAGTTCGCCACTTCTTCTTGAGGCCGATATAACCCCGCAACAAGTTGTGGCTCAGGAGCAACTGTTGCTTAAAGTTCGACTGTTACGGCGGATTGATCTGATCAGTGGTCAATTGACGGAACCCCAACCCGGCGGGGTTACGGCGGTTGTCAAAAAGCTGGGTGATGCGCGCAGCTATGAAACCAGGCGTAATGGCCAGATCTATAAGGTGATCGAGCGCGACTATGCAATTTTCCCCCAGGGGAGCGGTACTTTGATAATTCCGGCGTTACAATTTGATGGAACCGTTGCCGATGGATCCACCCGTTTTGATCCTTTCAGTCGCCAGGGACAGCGGGTGCGGCGTAAAACGCAACCCTTGCAAGTTGAAGTGCTTCCCCTCCCTACGGATCTTGATCAACGCCCCTGGATTCCCGCGACCACATTGAGGCTGCAGGATGACTGGCAGCAGCAGGTTCCTCAATTTGTGGTCGGGGAACCGGTCACCCGTACGTTGCGCTTGATTGTTGGAGGGGTGTTGTCGGCACAGTTACCCATATTGCAGCTGCATCTTCCGGATGGCTTCAAGGGTTATCCCGATCAGCCGTACCGTGAAGATCAATTAAGTCGTGGTGGAATAACCGGGGTATTGGAACAGAAAATTGCTCTGGTTCCAACGCGTCCGGGTCATTATCAACTCCCTGCAATTGATCTTGACTGGTGGGATGTGACCGCCGGAAAGTGGCAATCTGCCCACCTGGATGCGATCTCCATTGATGTTGCTGCCGCAGCTGGTGCTGTAGTGGGGAAACTCCCTGTTGTTGCTCCCCCTGCTGCAGAACAAAATCTACCGGTGGTGACAGAAGAGTCTTTGACGAAATCAGTTGCTGCGACGAACGGGTCAATGTCACCTCGATCCGGCTTCTGGCCGTGGTTGAGCCTTGGACTGGCTGCTGGCTGGTTGCTGACTGCGTTGCTCTGGTTTCGGCGTCATCATTTTCAACCAGGCAGGGAAGTGAGGGTGGAGGTGGTGCCGCCAGATGAAAAAGTGGCTCGAAATCTGGTTATACAGTCTGCGCAGAAAAATCAACCTCAAGCGACCCGCCAGATGTTGCTCCAGTGGTGTCCTATTCTCTATCCTGAGTTATCGACAGGTGCTTACGAAAGATTTTTGAGTGCTGCCGATCCTTCTCTAAGGGGGCAGCTGGAAGCTCTGGATCGCAGCCTTTACGGGAGTGTTTCCGAAATCTGGAGTGGGGAAGCTCTGGCAGAGATGATTAAAAATTGGCAGAAGGAGGAGGGGGTGAATAAAAAGGGAGAGTTGCCAGATCTTTATCTCTGATTTTAAGGCTAGCACCATCTTCTTGAAGTAGAATGTGGTGTGGTCAAGTTCGGGTTTATCTGGAGTGGATTGAATAGATGTTTTTTGTTTATTTTGTTTTTTTGCTATAGTGACGCGCGTAAAGGGATTTTTTGGCAACAGGTGTCCTTGTCCTGATCTTTCTGTCGGTTCTCCCCGGTTATTAAAGGAGCTGGTGTATGTGTAAAAAAATCTTTATTGCTGCGACGGGACAACACTGCGGTAAAACCACAACCAGCTTGTCCTTGCTCCATCTCGCCAGAAAAAAATATCAACGGGTTGGTTTTATTAAACCGTTCGGTCCTAAGCGAACCAATTACCTGGGGCAATTTGTTGATGTTGATGCCGCTTTAATTGCCCATGTTTATGGAATGGAAGACCAGCTTGAGTTGATGTCCCCTGTGGTTTTGGATTCTCATACCACTCGAGATGTTTTAGAGGGTAAAGAGGATCCGCAGCACTACCTAGACGCAATTTGTCGGGCCACTGCTGCGCTGGAAAAAAAGTGTGATTTTTTAATTATTGAAGGTGCCGGACATACCGGTGTTGGTTCGGTTGTAGGGCTTAATAATGCAAAATTGGCCCGACAGCTTGATGCTCCAGTCCTGATGGTTGCCGGTGGTGGGATCGGGAATGTGATTGATGCCATAGAGCTGAATTTAGCTCTGTTTCGTGAGGCCGGTGCTGAAGTGCGGATGATTCTGCCAAATAAACTTCTCAAGGATAAGCGGGAAGCCACTTTGAAATATCTTCAGCTGGCGTTTAAAAATACCAATATCCAGGTTTCCGGGGGATTTAACTATTCACCAATTTTGGCAAATCCAACTTTGAAGTATCTGGCTGATTTGTTACAGCTTGAACTTCAGGCCGAAAACAGCCAAACCAGCCGGATTATCCATCATGTTCAACTTGGCGCAGCTTCAACTCAGCGGGTGGTTGACCTGTTGCAGGAATCGACGCTGGTGATTGTTCCCAGCAGTCGTGATGAAGTTCTGGTCATGCTGTCAACACTCTATCATCTCCCGGAATTTAAAAATAAAATAGCTGGCTTGATTATCAATGGTCTGGTCCCTCTGGCTGAGATTGTGCAACGGGTGATTGATGATGCAAAAATTCCCTATATGAGAACGCCTGAGACAATGGCGAATCTCTATACCACTATTCAGGAAGATGTCGCTAAAATAGGGGCCGATGATGAAGAAAAAATTGCTCTGGTTCAGCAACTGGCTGAGAGTGATCTTAATTTTGAGTTAATTGATTCATTATTCTAAGGATAGATATTCTATGGGTTTGCTTGGAAAATTATTTGGTGGGGGTGGCAGTTCTATCGACGGATTGCGCAAGGCAGTTGCACAGAAACGTTTTTCTGATGCCCGGTTGTTTGCTGAAAATCTGGCCTCTCAATCGCTCAGTGAGGAGGAGGTTGTTGAGGTTGAGCAATTGCGGATTGTTTCCGGTGATGGGTTGGCTGAATTAAATCTGGATGAGGCGTTGGGACTGCAACGTTGTGGTCATTTTGAGCAAGCGGCTGAACATTTATCTTTAGCTCAGGAACAGGTTTGCAGTGCCGGGTTGCGCGACAAAATAGAGCAGGCGATTGCCGCCGAACCATTGGTCCCGGAGGTTGCTTCAGCAGAGGATCAGCGCTTGGCTGCGTGTGATTCCTGTTCACCCCGAACTCAGCAACTGTTAAATGCTGAAGATGCTCTCTTTGGTGATGCCGATAGTCAGTTAGAGCTGATTCTTACCTCTTATCCTGTTGATTTAGCTGAGCGTTATTTTGCCAAGGGTGAACTCTTTAAAGAGGCTTTTTTCTTCGCTCATGCTGGGGAGGATGAACGGGCTCTGCCCCTTTGGCAGCAGGTGGATGAGACCGAGCAGGATGACCTTTATTGGTTTGAGCTGGGCTCTCTCCGGGCACGTTGCGGTGATTTTGCAGCGGCCCGACTGGCTTTGGAAAAGGCCTTAGAGAAAAATCCACAGTTGTTACTGGCAATTGATGCTCTGGTTCCGGTTCTGCTTGCTGGTGGTGATTATCCTCAGGTGGAAGAGCGACTGTTGGATTTTCTCAGCCAGGGCGTTGATCCTGCGTTCTGTTATGCCCAATTAAGCTCCCTTGCCATTCAACAACAAAACTTTTCCAGTGCTGCAGAACATGCCCGCAAGGCACTTGCTGCCGGAAATCTTAGCCAGAAGTTTTTACTGCTGGCCGCATCAGTGATGGAACACATCGGGGATTTGGATGAGGCGGAAAATATTTTAAAAATGTTACCTGCTTCTGGTTGTGGTAGCGGGAAAACCCTTCCGTTGGCCGAGTTTCTGCTGCGCCAGAATCGGGAGCTGGATAAGGTTCTTGATACGTTCAATGCTGCTTGCCGGGAGGACCCGGAAGATCCGCGCTGGCAATTGCGGGTTGCCCAGACCTATCTGGCTAAAAAATGGCTGAAGGAGGGATTGAAAATATTGCGCATGGTGGTTAACGATCCCCGACTGGAACCTGAGCTGGCTGAGGAAGCAAAACAGTTACTCGCTAAATATTAAGGTTGAATTCGGTGGCCATTGATAAAGTTAAAGCATATCTGGGAAAACACCATATTGAAGTATGGGAATATGTCCAGCCAACCGCAACTGCTGCCGCGGCTGCCGCTGCAGTTGGTTGCAGTGTCGCTGAAATTGCTAAAACCCTGCTGTTTCTGGTTGGTGGAGCACCGGTTGCGGTTGTCACCTGCGGCGACATGAAGGTGAAAAGTTCCCGGTTGAAACAGGCGGCTGGTTTGTCCGGAAAAGTGAAATTACCCCAGGCTGATGAGGTGTTAAGTCACACCGGTTATGCCCCCGGAGGGGTTTGTCCATTTTTGCTGCCACCGCAATTACCCATTCTTCTTGATTCCTCACTGCTGAGGTTTCCGGTTGTTTATGCTGCGGCCGGGAATAATCATTCTGCTGTACCCGTAACTGTGCCCCAACTTGAACAGCTGACCGGTGGCAGCATTGCTGATCTCAGTGATTCTATTTCTGCCAGACCCGCTAGTATTGGAGAAAAACGTTTATAATTACTTTTCTTTTATTAGTTTTCTTGAATATTTATGTCCTGTTGATATAGTGTAGCTTGTAAAATTTTCACGATGATAGAGGGTTCTCGGATGGTTTGTGACACTGCCAGACAGTTGGATAGCAGCTATAAAAATACCTGGGGATTTGCTCAGCTTCTTGAGCATATTGATATCGGGATTCTGGTGCTGGATTTGAATCAGCAGGCGATTGATTATTGTAATGCTGCATTCTTTGAAGTTTTGCAGGATGAAGATCTGGGTCGCAATTATAAGGAGTTATACGATCTTTTTGTCCGGGATATCGAGACGTCTGATGATTCTGATCAGGCTTGGCGCGATGCCCATCAAGTGATCTATCAGGGCCGGTTGATAGGCTATTCTGTCTACAAGTCAGCAGCCAATTATCGCTGTGTTTTTATTCGTGATATTACTGAAAAAAGCCGTCTTCAATCGATTGCTCAGGCAGCTAATGCGATGGATAATATCGGATTTATTTTTTCTGGAATCCGGCATGAAATTGGAAATCCGTTAAATTCTCTGAAGATGGCTTTAAGTGTATTGAAGCAGAGTTCAGAGAATACTTCACCAGAGATGTTACAAAAATTTATTGAGCGTGGTCTGGCCGATATTGGTCGAATAGAATATTTGCTCAAGTCATTAAAAACATTCAATATGTACGATCGTGTTGATCTCAAAGATGTGCATCTGGTCGAGTTTATGGATAAATTCATATCATTAGTTGATCAGGATTTTCACTCTCATGGGATTCGGGTCAAAACTGAAATTCCCCTTGATATTGCCTGGGTCCGAATTGATGAACGGGCACTACATCAGGCATTACTGAATATTTTTAATAATGCAGCTGAAGCATTAAAGGACCAGGAAGTTCCAGTAATAACTATTCGGGCCGAAGAACGTGATCAGTTGATGTGGTTGATAGTTTCTGATAATGGGTGTGGAATTTTTCCGGAACAGTTGAAATACCTCTTTCAACCATTTAATACCAGTAAGGCCAATGGCAATGGGTTAGGACTGGTCATCACCCGTAAATTATTGGCAATGATGAATGGTGATATTGATATTGTCAGTCAGTCAGGCCATGGAACTGAGGTCACTATCAGATTGCCGATTAGTGCGGCAGTTGATCAGGTTCACTGAACAAACATTCTTTTGCTTTGTAAACAGGTAGGCGTGTGAAAAAAATTCTGATTGTCGATGATGAAAAATCGTTTCTGCTTTCACTGAAAGATGGTTTGAGTAAGCATAGCGATA
>JAUVCS010000207.1 GCA_030590745.1 Desulfuromusa sp. | reverse complement strand
TGAGTGGCCTCGGAGCACCGTGATTAATGCGCGGGATTAATCGTCCCGATTTATTTCTTAATTGTTTGAATATGAACAATGAATTACATAACTACGCTGAGTCGTATGAGGCTGAATTATTAGCCTATGAGCAACTTGAACCAGATGACTTCATCAAAGAATACATCGATCCAAGTTATGATAGTGACAGCGATGAAGAGGATGTAATGATCCACGAATATTTTGATTGTCTTGAAGTTCAACACTACAAGAACGAGCAATCTGATTATGACTACTTCGAAATCACCCTTGGCTATGGTTGACCTAATATCTATCTGAGTGTCAACAGTAGATGGAAAAGTGTTGAGTATATTATTGCCTGGTGAGGTGATAGCTACACCAAAGATCTTTCTCACCTATACGAAACAGTAGAGCAGCTTTATGCACTGGACTGTTATTAAAAAAAAGCCCTGGCTTCGGCCGGGGTTTTTTTTGTTGATGTAAGGAAAAACAATAAAGGAATACGCTTTTGCCGCTTAATTCTTACCCTCTTTCATTTGCAGAAAATTCAATTTTTTAATAGTATGATCGGTGGTGGCTGAGGAGAAGCAAGATTGCATATTCGTAACGAACATACAGATCTTGCAAGGGCCAACCCTTGAACCCGAACAGACTCAGGAATGCTGGACAATCGAAAAAGCTGGAGATTCAGAGATGACTGACAACAGATCTGCCTACCAGAAATCATATCGCCAGAAATACTCCGAGAAGAATCGTCGCATCAGTGTTTCCGTTTCCAATGCAGAGTATTCCGCACTTGAACAAATCGCAAGAAGAGAAAATACAAAGGTCACAACTCTTGTGAGAGAGTATGCCTTTGCAGGTTTAACCAATACTTTATGCGTGCCAAATGAGCTGAGAAGCGAACTTCAACAGCTGGGTTTTCTTGTCAGAAATATTGCCAACAATGTTAACCAGGCAGCCCATTACTCAAATTCTCTCCGCCGAGTAACTGATGAAAATGGGTTATTACAGTGTATCAAAAAACTTGAGGATACTATTCATGAATTCGTCCAAGAGAGGATGAAACCATGATCATCAAGTCAATGTCACGGAAGGAACCAAGTTTCAGCCAGCTTCTCGACTACATGGAATCTGGTCGTGCAGATGAACGGTTTACAATCCATCATAATTTGTTTGGCCACAGCCATGAACAAATTAAGGAGGAATTTTTTCGAAACTCAAAGTTACTCCGTCGCCGATCCGGTGGCAATTACATGTACCACGAAGTGATTTCCATCTCTCGGAGTGAACGTCTCAAGCTGGATGAGCAGAAGGAAAAGCTGCGGCAAATCACCCTTGATTATATCCGGAACAGAGCGAAACACAACTTGGCATATGGTGCCCTGCATGATGACCATGATAATAACATCCACTTTCACCTGATCATAAGCGCCAATGAGGTTCAATCCAGAAAACGTTATCGCCTCCCAAAGTACGAGTTCGACCAGATTAAAAAGACCCTGGAAAATCGTGTGCTGGAGCATTATCCAGAGTTGCAACAGAAAGAATTAATTAATCGCAAACCGGAAGAATATTTGTCTAACAAAGGTGGAGAACTTAAACGGAGAACAGGGAAAACCCCTCAACGCGACATTGTACGGGAAAAGGTGCGTAAAATTTTCGAGCATGTTGCCACCCGTGAAGAATTATTGACCGGGTTTGACAGTGAAAGACTGGATTTTTACATGAGAGGCAAAAATCCCGGTGTGATTGACCGTGATACTGGTCGGAAATATAGGATCAAAACCCTTGGTTTTATGGCGCAGTTTCAAGCAGTGAACCAGAAGATAGAGGCAGACCTGCAACAAAGAAACAGCATCTCTGGCACCACAAACACACCGAGCCAGGCTATGAATGAAATCAAGAAGAAGACGGATACATCTGACAAAGTGACAGTTGAGGCCCGAAAGGGAGAAGAAAAAACCAAGTCAACCCAGGAAATTGATGGGGATAAGCCCAGCCAAAAAATCAGCGAAGGAAAGAAAAAAAATCAATTAAAGCGTGAGAAAATGACAAATCGCCGCACCATTTTGCAACAGCACGAAGGGAAAAAAGATGGCCAATAATGATAGCCGCAATAAAAATGACCGTTCAAACTCTGACGGTTCACCTTTAGGGGGACATTTGCTGTCCGACACCATGAAAGGAATTTTTAAGGGCGGCACTTTTCTCTTTAACCGTCACTTTGGCCGATCTAAAGATGGTGCATCTTTTGACCAGGAAAACGACTATTCGAGCTATCTTAGCCCCTCTAATAATGGATTACTGCTGGACGGCAACAAACTGCACCTCTCCGAAAGCGATAGCATGCAGAATGTCTGCGTTATGGCCAGAATAGGAGCTGGCAAGACATCTCGATATATCATTCCAAATGTACTTGCTAAGGATCGATCTAATTGTTCAATCGTAGTTAATGACCCAAAGGGAGAAGTCTTTGAGGCCACCTCCGGGCACATGCAACGCAGCGGTTTTAATGTTGTTGTTATTGATCCTGAGAGGCTGGATTATTCAAGCCATTTTAATCCTTTTTCAGAAGCCAGAAATGAAATCGAAATTGAGCAGGTTGCTGAAATTTTAGTCCGAAGTGGCTCTTCATCTCGAGGCGGCAAAGATGACTTCTGGGTCCAGGGAGCCGTTCGTTTTGCGAGTCTTTTCATTAAATGCCTGAAAATTGCAGGAAAAACAAACCCGGAATTTTACAATCTGCACAACCTCTATTACCTCTTTCAAAATTTTGGAGACGATGGACGCAATCTTGATGAATTCATGATCAGATATGCAATAAACCCAGAGGATTCACTAGATGATCGCCTCTGGAATGAGTGGCAGGGAGCTCTAACCGGCAACAAAGAAGGAGTGCAGAGCTTCATCTTGAACGCAATTACTTCTCTGCGAAGTCTTTCCAACAAAAATATCGCCCTTCTCACTTCATATTCAGATATCAATTTAGAGGACATAAGAGAGAAAAAGACCATCATTTATATGATTACTCCAGCCCAACATGCAGAGTATTACAGCTTCCTGACTAGCCTATTCTTTAGAAGTGTCTTTAACGCCTGTATGA
>JAUVCS010000054.1 GCA_030590745.1 Desulfuromusa sp. | reverse complement strand
TGACAACAAGAACGTTCTGATCGAACTCAATATTGAGCAAACCCGCCACAATGAAATTCAGCTATTAGGTAACGGCAAATGGAGTATTGCTCTGGGTGGTCGTGATTGTTCACTGCAAATGCATGAACAAAAGCTGCTGGAGATTTCAGTCACCCAGGAAGGTCTGGAGAACGAAATAGCCAAAGCCAAACAAGCTAAACTGAAAAAGCAGCAAAAAGCGCTGGAAGAGGATCTTGTCATTCTCAAGCGGATGGAAGCAGAGTCAGAGCGTTTTGGTGAAGCGGTTGGTCTCGATTCGGCTTCTACTTTCGAATGTATTGTCGATGGCAATCGCCATTATTTCATGGAAGTCAATACCCGGATTCAAGTTGAGCACCGGGTTACCGAACTGGTTTACAGCCTCAAGTTCACCAACCCAAAAGACAAGAGGGATTTCTTCATTGTTGAGTCACTGGTCGAAGCTATGGGTCTGCTGGCTTTACACAAAGAGCGTTTACCTCGCCCAACACGGATTCCTCGCTTTGGTGCTGCAGCCGAGGCGCGCCTTAATGCTACCGACAGTTCGCTATCCCCAAGTGCCGGCGGTTACATTCGTTACTGGTCAAAACCGATAGAAGGTGAAATTCGTGATGACCAGGGGATTTGCACCCCAAATCCGGACACGAATCAGTTCATGCGCTACCATCTGGCTGGGGCCTATGATTCAAACATCGCCCTGCTTTTAACCAAAGGTGAAGACCGCAGCATAAGCTACGAAAAACTTGCAAATGTTTTGTGCAGAACAGTTCTGCGTGGATCGAACTTAGCGACCAATCTGGGATTTCATTATGGTCTGGTTAATTGGTTTATTGGTAACAATATTATGGCCAAACCGACCACCCGCTTCGTTGTACCGTATCTGACACTGGTTGGAAAAATTAAACAACAGGCACAGCAGCTGGACGTTGTCTATGCTTTCATAGCCATGAAGAAGCATTATGCCAAGCTCTATGCGGGTGCTCCTGATGCAGCTAAAGCTGCATCTGCAACGCTGGATAGGAAAGGTACATTGCTAACTCGGCCAATAGAAAAACTACTGAATGATCCACATCTGCTGTCTGGCTGGTTAAGTCTCAACAGAGAAAAATTCAAGATCGAAAATGGTAAAGTTATCTGGCTCTGCAACCCACTGGTCATTCTTGAAGAAACTTATGCATACCTGAATATGACCTGGAGTAAAGATTCTCCAGCAGCAGAAGTTATCTGGACCCATGATCGTGACCTTTTGAACAACGCTTTGGCATTTTACGCTGAACTGCGCAGCAAATTCTCGGTCAGCAAAGAAGAATTTCTTAAGCTGAATGGCATTCTCGGTCAAGCCAAACCGCAAGGTGGTTATGATAAAGCAACTTGGGCTCAAATTCAGGCGGCTCATGTCGGCTATGAAATTGGTAACGAGCTCCTCGGCTTGCTCTGCATGGTTGCTGAGAAAACCGATTTCTACGATTTTAAAGTTGAGGACGATCTGGAGGTAACAATCCCGGAATATTTACATGATCCGGAATTGCAAGCTGCAATGAAAAAGGTTTTGGTACCTCCACCAGCAACCAAAGCTGACGAGGTTGTTACCCCTGGAGGCGGGATGTACTATGCCCAGGAAGCCCCAGGGCTACCACCATTCGTCACTGAGGGGATGCACTTTGATAAAGGTCAACCATTGTTTATTCTTGAAGTCATGAAGATGTTCAACAAAGTCCCAGCACCATTTTCTGGCACTATCGACAAAATAATTATTGAAGGTGGTGACGGGACTATTGTTCAGAAAGGGCAGCCCCTGTTCAAAATCACCCCAGATGAGAAATTCGTCGAAGTTGATCCGAAAAAGGTGGCTAAGCAGAAACAAGATACTACCAGTGAGTATCTACAGGCAGTTCTGTAAATAAAAACCTAGTCAGACTGTACAAAAAAATGGCCCCAGCTTTATTGGGGCCATTTTTATTGCAATTTATCTAAAGACAATTGCATTTATGTGGAACTGATAAAACAACGATGAAGATCAGGCTTTAGCTGTCCATAATCCATGCAAGTTACAGTATGCACGTGCAGTGACCGTGGAAGCAGCAATGTTGAAAGTTGCCTCAGCTGGCGTACCAGCCTGTAAATACTGACGATAAACCTTGTCTTCCACCAGGATTTCAATCCATTCGATGTAATGGGCATCTTCCATCGGGTGGGCAACATCACCTACTTTGACCGTCACACTGTCATCAGCCAGAACAATTACGGGAACATGTTTTTCTGTTGCGGCATCCGTGGTATTTTCAGTCATTCGCTCCATGTTTTTACCACAGCAAATCAGTGCACCAGCACCACTGTGTGTCACTTCAACAATATTTCCACAGATCTCACATTTGTAAATTTCTAGACGTTTGGGCATTAGCCTTTTCTCCTCTGATTTGTGTTTATAAAAAGAAACTTCTGACATATATAGATAACTTACTAAGTCATGATAACACTTTAAACTTTATTTTCAAGACCTTGATACTATTTTCATTTTTTTACTGACCAGAAAGGGCAAATCCAATATACTGCAGTTATATTTGTTGACTCTCTGCCCTTCAAGTGAGGTCAGAACGTCCACTCGGAATAGCAAAACTTCGGGGTTACCCTGAATGTCCGGTGAGCCAGCCCACGATACAAGTGGGACGCCTGATGGATTGACAGCTACCCCACCTCATTGGCACTCGATGTGAGTCCAATGACCCACGGTAGTGGTGGAGAGTCACAACAAATCAAAGGGTCAAGCTTAAATCTGCTTGTGCCCTTTTTATTTTGCTGTAGATAATTTGTAGCTAGAGGCCATTTTACTGTGTTAGGCTGCTTTTTGTTTTGAGCATTTAAAGGGTAACTCTTCAGCAAGGGCTGCTATAGTCAATGCAAATATCGCCCTATCTCATAAACTTGGCAAGCTGCTGGAACCTGAATATCTCCACAGATTTTGCTGACAAGCAGTATTTAAAAGGTAAGTAACAATGCTGGATACACAAGAGAAATCAGATGAACAGAAGAGAAAGCTGGTACAAATACTGCCACTAATTCTTTCAATTCTTACAATTATTACCCTCTTAATTCTGTCCTTCACATATAAAGTATATGAGCATCCATTCTTGATTGATGAAGGTGGTGTTATTGAAACACTATCCGCAGTCAGCTATTTTTTATGCGTATTATTAGTCATATTGGTAGGAAAGTGGTCTTATATAAAAAAATATTATTATTTTCTTGTTTTAGTTCTTTCATTTGGTTTTCGCGAATTAGATTTTGATAAACGGTTTACAACAATGGGGGTGTTTAAAATAAAATTTTACTTAAGTAATAATGTCCCAGTGGTTGAAAAGCTAGCCGGTTTATTAGTTATTGCAATATTGATTTATATCGCTATATCCATAATTAAGAATCATTCAAAGAAATTTTTCTATAAAATAAAACAGGGATCACCTGTTCATATTGGGGCATTACTGACTTTCCTTCTTTTATCTTTCACAAAAAGTATCGATGGTATTGGTAGAAAATTAAGCGATCTGAATTTTATTATTACAGAGCAGTCTTCTATTTATTTTGAAGTGATAGAGGAAGTACTGGAATTGGGCATTCCTCTGTTAATCATATCAGTATTCATTATGTATTTTTCAGCAGAAAAGCGTGAAAATTCACTATTAATTTTAAATGAGAAAAATAATAAGGATGCCTCGTCCACAGAATCTGTGGGTCGATAAAGCAGCTTTCGAGTGGTGCTCAAAACAAAACTCACTACGAGAAAACCCTACGGTTTCAGGACTCTAAAATACCTGTAAATCGCATTACATCATAAACTTGGCAAGTTACCGGAACCTGAGTATCTCCACAGATTCTGCTGACGATCCTGTTATTGTATTTTCACTGGAGGAAATTTTGACCGAACCAGCTACGACCAACAGCGATTACACCTCCCTGAAAATTGATGATAAAGAGATTATCCTCATTGGGACTGCCCACATTTCCCAGGATTCAGTAGAAACTGTTATCCGAACCATCGATGAGATTACACCGGATACCGTATGTGTCGAATTGGATACCCAACGCTATCAATCGCTGATCAACAAAAAGGGGTGGGAATCGCTCAATCTGAAAGAACTGATCAAGAAGAAGCAGGTCCCCTTTCTGCTGAGCAATCTGGCCCTCTCCTCCTACCAAAAACGGATGGGACTCCAAACTGGAGTAAAACCCGGAGCTGAATTGGCAGCAGCTGCCCAGACAGCTGAAGAAAAGGGGATGGAAGTTAAACTGGTCGACCGGAATATCCGTATTACACTCTTGCGTGTCTGGCGAAAAACTGGACTCTGGAACAAGATGAAAGTCATGGCAACGCTCTTCGGTAGTCTGTTTGAAAAACAGGAATTGAACGAAGCTGAACTGGCAAAACTACGTGAAAGCGATACATTGTCAAGCATGCTTGATGAGATGGGCAAGCTACTCCCCTCGGTTAAACAGATTCTGGTCGATGAGCGTGATACCTATATGGCCTATCACATTCGTAATGCCCCCGGGGAAAAAGTTCTAGCAGTTGTCGGTGCGGCACATCTTCCTGGAATCACCCGGCTATTACAAGGGGTTGAAATTGATTCTGAAATAATTTCTGAAATATCCATTATTCCCCCTAAATCGACATTTTCAAAAATAATCCCCTGGTTAATTCCTGGAATTGTCGTTGCATTATTCATTGGTGGGTTTTTTTTCGGCAATCGTGATCAACTGGCAAATGCTGCTACCGCCTGGATTCTGGCTAATGGCCTTTTTTCTGCATTTGGAGCACTGCTGGCCTTAGCTCATCCAGTCACCATTATCAGTGCTTTTATTGCTGCACCGATAACCTCTCTCAACCCGACTATTGGTGCTGGATTTGTCACAGGGCTGGTGCAATCCTTTGTTAGCCCGCCAACCGTTCACGATATGGAGCACGTTGGAGAAGACCTGATGACTCTAAAAGGGTGGTGGCAGAACCGTTTGGCACGGGTCCTATTAGTTTTTCTCTTTTCATCCATCGGCTCTTCTATCGGCACCTTTGTCGCCCTGGGTTGGTTAAAAGATTTATTCTGACAATCAGCAGGTCAGGAGTAAATTAGAACCAATCACGACGGGACAAAGGGCAGGTTCAACTCACAGCTGTAATAGTCAAATATCTACCTCATCAGGAGTTCCATTTTGAGTAGTCAATACCGTCGCCAACCGTTTTTTTTAAAAACTTCATGGCGTGGAAATTCTCTCGTCCAAATTTTGATTTATACCAACCTGATCCTTTTCACCCTGATGGTTCTCCACGGCACAATTCTAGGATTTGGGATGCAGGCAATTATGCATCCCACACCCCGTTTGATGGTCCATTGGGGCGGTCAATACTGGCCATTGGTTCTTGAACACGGTGAGTGGTGGCGCTGTATTACCTATGCGTTTACCCACGGTGGATTGATTCATCTAGGCTTTAATATGGTTGTCCTCTACCAGGTTGGCCCGCTGCTGGAATCTGAACTTGGCTGGACACGTTTATTGACCGTATATATTTTCTCCACCTTCGTTGCAACTTTAGCCGGCTTGTACTGGCACCCTGTCACTGTTGTCATCGGCGCATCCGGGGCAGTTTTTGGTTTAATCGGATTTTCTATCAGTTATTATCACCGGGTTGGTGGTGCAATCGGTATCCAACGCCGCAACTTTATGTTGCAGTGGGCATTAATGGCATTTGTCTTTGGTTTTATTGTTGGTGCTGACAACGCCGCCCATCTGGGTGGTGCATTAGCCGGAATCGTCCTTGGCTGGGTGATGCCGTACACTATTCGCGATCAGCGTAAAACGGATAAACTCTTCAAAAGAATTGCCATTTTCTGTGCCCTGATTACAATTATCAGTATTCTATATATCCCAATTTCCTGGTTCAACAGCTAAGAGAAATATTATGGCAAGAGATAAAGTTCCGGCAACTCCGGCGATCCGACTATTAAAACAACATAAAGTTAAATTTATTCCCCGCCCCTATAAATACCAAGAGAAAGGGGGGACACGTGCCAGTGCCCGGGAATTGCAGATTGATGAACATCAGATTATCAAAACTCTGATTATGGAAGATGATCAGCAACGACCGTTGATTGTTCTGATGCATGGGGACTGCGAAGTGTCATTAAAACATTTAGCCCGCCAGCTGAAAGTTAAAAAAATTAATCCCTGCAGTGTAGCCAGGGCAGACAGCTTAACCGGTTATCAAACCGGCGGGATCTCTCCTCTTGGTACCCGTCAGGCCCTACCAATTTATATGGAAGAAACAATCGGCAATCTGCGAAAATTAATTATCAATGGTGGAAAACGT
>JAUVCS010000272.1 GCA_030590745.1 Desulfuromusa sp. | reverse complement strand
AATTCATGAATTCCCAGACCAATTAATGCTAACAGGCAGACCGGATCGGTTGCCATTTCGCCACAGACACAGAGTTCAACATTGTTTGTGGCGGATATTTTTGCCAGGTAGTCGAGGGAAAGAAGTACCGCCGGGTGGAGTGGATCGTAGTAATTTTCGACCCGGGGGTTGGAACGATCAGCCGCGAGAAGGTATTGAATCAGGTCATTTGTTCCAAGAGCAAAAAAATCAACTTCTTTAGCCAGATGCGGTGCAAGTTGAACGGCCGCCGGGACTTCAATCATGGCCCCCAGGGGGACATCTTCGGCAAAGGGAATCTGGTGACTCTGTAGATTATCCATTGCATCCCGAACAATTTTTTTGCAGCTGCGAATCTCCTCCATATTTGAAATCATTGGAAATAAAAGACGAACCGGACCGTGCCGTGCTGCCATCAGGATCGCTTCGATCTGGGTTTGAAAAAACTCCCGATTATCCAGACTGATCCGAACAGAGCGCCACCCCATAAATGGGTTATCCTCTTTTGGTTGGTTGAAATAGGGGAGGGTTTTGTCCCCACCGATGTCCAGTGTTCTGATCGTTACCGGGTCCCCGGAAAATTCTTTGACAACTTTTTTATAGAGTTGATATTGATCCTCACGGTCGGGGAAGTTACTTCGAGCCATGTAGGGAAATTCAGTCCGGTACAGACCCACCCCTTCTGCGCCGTTACTTCTTGCGACACTGACATCACTGACCAGTCCAATGTTGGCCCGCAGATAGATACGCTGTCCGTCTCTGGTTGTTGCCGGAATATCACAAAGTTCGCTGAGCCTTTGTTTTTCTTGCAGTCGTTCTTGTTGCAGCCGCTCATATTCTTCAATAATTGTAGCGGCAGGATTTTGATAAACACAACTGGAATTGGCATCCAGAATCAAATTGGCATCGGGTTCGATTTCAGAAACAGCCCCTTTAACCCCGATCAATGCCGGGATACCAAGAGCCTTAGCCATGATGACCGAGTGTGAATTAGCTTCATTGGACTCAATGACAATGCCCATAATCATATCATGGTCGAGAATTGCCATATCGGAAGGTAGCAATCTTTTTGCTACCAGAATTCCACTCTGTTTAAGATGTAAACCCTCGCTGTTTTTTCCCACCAGATTGGCGAGTAAGCGCCGGCCAATATCTTCCATATCCGCTGCACGTTCGCGTAAATAAGGATCTTCCATCTTATTGAAAGCTTCCAGGTAGCCATGAATCACTTTCTTTAAAGCATAGGGGGCACTGTGTCGTTTTTCAATCAGCTCATGAAGCCGCTCAATAAAGCCACGATCTTCAAGGATCATCAGGTGGGTGTGAAAGATTGCCGCATCTTCCTGGGTCAGTTGCTCTGCAACCCTTTTTTCCAGATAGAGGGTTTGTATCCGGGTTTTCCGTAAAGCTTCATCCAGACGTTTCAATTCTGCCGGGGTATCGATATTACTCTCATCGAAAACATCGGCAAAGCCGAACTGTTGATCGATAATATTGGCCGGCCCACTTGCTACCCCCGGGTAGGCGGTTTTCCCCCGTAAGACCGAGCTTCTTTGTCCACCCAATTCTGCGGCTTCGGTTGTATCTGGGGTTGTTTCCGGATGTGGCAGGGTATAACTGTCGATAGCATCAAGAAGTTTTGCATTGACAACAATTGAGGCGACCTGAAAGGCAATGGTTGTCAGAGTCGCTAATTCATCAGCAGTGAAAACATGGGGCTCTCTGGTTTGAATAACCAGAACCCCAATGGACTGTCTGCGGTCAAAAAGTGGAATGCCGACAAAGGTGTGAAAATGTTCCTCGCCGGTTTCAGCAAAGAAGCGGTAATCGGGATGGTTCTGTGGCTCTTCAATGGACAGAATCTGCTGCTTTTCAGCAACCTTGCCGGTGAGTCCTT
>JAUVCS010000112.1 GCA_030590745.1 Desulfuromusa sp. | reverse complement strand
CCCCCCACTTTTCAAACAATCGGCTTCCCTGTCCATGGTACGTCGACTCGAAACCTCTTTTTATCCTCACCTCCCTCTTATTGATCAGATCAGGAAACTATCCTGCCGGCAGAAAATCTATCGGATAATCAAATGTTACTGGTGGAACACCTTCCTTCGGTCCAAAATTGAACCTTTTTACTCGAGCAACGATCTTGGCTACCAATTGTTCTGAAGCCAGATCAGTCGATACCATCTGACACAGAGAGACCTCACCACCCGGTTCAATGGTCATGTGTAACAGTAATTTCCCCTGCAAGGTAGGATCTTTGCGCAGTTCTTTATTATATATCCGGTAAAGAGTTGCTTTGTAGCGATCAAAAACAATTTGGATTTCTTCTTCAGTACGCGAAGGACCCGCACCATCACTCATTGGTCGCCCTGCCTCTTCCGTCAGGCCAGCCACGGAACTCTCGACTTTTTCGGTACCAATACCACCAATCTGGCCGGCATTGCCGTACCCGCTACCGCCACCTGTGCCGCCGGCACCAAGATTTCGGCTGACTCCATAATTGCTGATTCCTTTGCTGCCACCACCTTTCGTCGGTTTTGTCACCAACGAACGTTGAGCCACGGCCTGCCCTGGAATCTTATTACTTAAACGTGTTTTGGTTTTAAGACTTGCCACCGGAACCTTATCCATCAGATCGGAAAAGCTGCTCTTAAATGCCAGCACACCGAGACTCTCCGTTTTTTTTCTGGCAACTTTTGTTCCACCACCAGCTGCAGGTTTTACTTTAAGCTGTTTCTTTGTCTTGATTTTCTTGGCTTCTGCCTTTTTTTCTGGTTTGTCTGTTTTTATCTTTTCCAGTTTGGCTTCTTCCTGTTTTTCTGTTTTCTTCGGTTCTTTTGGTACCGGTTTCGGTGCTGGCTTTGGTATTGGCGCAGGCAAATCCTGCTTGAGTAACATGGCTATACGCGCCGGAATCTCAATGATGTCATTGACACGATCCTGTATGGGGACTGTGACCATAGAGATCGCGACACAAAGAAGTAGACTCCAGAACATTGAAATCAGCAGAGCTCGACGAAAGCGATGTTCACTCTCAACCTCTTTGGCCCAAGGCATCAGCATCGGTCGATACGGGAGGGAGGATAATTCCCGTTCGACAACAAACTCTTCTTGCCGCCTTTGGGCTTGCTCATGGACTTGCTGGACTTCATCAAATAAGTAATCGAGTACGCCCTGATGCTGATTGATCTCCCCTTGAAGAAATTCACGTTTTTCATGAATATCCTGGGTCTTTTCTTTAAAACCGGCGATGCGCGCCTGCAGCCTGTCGCTGTGTCCGGCGGGATCAAGTCCTTCCGGCAGTCCGTCCCAGAAGAGTTTTCCAGCATCAAGCTCTTGTAATTTATCAAGAGCAGTGCAGGCCTCTTGCAAAATCTCGAAGTGCTGTTGATCGATTGCAAAAGTCCCAAGCTCTTCCTCTACAACCCGCTGTTCATCTTCCAGCTTCACAACCTTCAATTGAAGCTGTTCTATCTGCGCGTTCAGAGGCTCTAATTCCTGTGATAAATAAGAAGTATCCACGGAATTTCCAATCAGTTTTGCGAGGCTTTCCGGATGACCGCGAGAGAGATCTTCCCGTATCCAGAGGCCGTACAGGTTAACATTATTTTCTTCAGCACCCGAAATGGGATTGTTTTGTCTGCAAGGACGGTTATTTCCTTGCTCTCTACAATCCCTTTGGTGCTTATCCCGATAATATTTCGTTCGAGTTGACTCAACCGCTCAGTAATTGCAGGGACCGAATCATTTGTAGATGCAAGCAGCTCGGGTGTATTGATCACCTCTCTACCCTGCACCAACACCGTCTCTGGACTGACCATGATCACTACAGTTTCCCTTGGCTTGACCTCGACAATGGAATCGGGCAATTTAATTAATTTTGGAGTCGCCAAAACTTCACTTGAGGAAGAATTAGCGAGCAAGAAAAAAACCAGAATAGTGAAAACATCCATCAGCGAGGTTAAATTTAACCCCGGAGTTTTTTTTCTGCTACGTTCCATGCGTCTGATACGTCTGCTGTCCCTCATGGTGCATCTCCAATCGATATCAAGGGAAAGAGGACCAGTTTTTGAACATTTCCACTGTTCTCATCCGGCACTTCGGCTTCCCTGACTCTGTCCATGATCTGAATCAACGTGTCATATTCGATATCCGCTTCCATCAAAACTGTTGCGTCGTCTTTCTGCGGATAGTCAGTTTTCAGGCGGATGAGCATTGCGGTCAGTTTTTCGAGATCATACTGCTCGTTTTCCTTGGGTATCGCTGCCACGACACTGGCCCCGTTGCCAAGTTCCAACCCGGCTTTGCGGACGATCACCTCAATCGTGTAATTCGGCTTGTCCGTTGCCGAAGCTCCGGCTGAGGTTGGCACACTCAATTCCAGGATTGTCACCTGTGAAAATACGGCACTGATAAGGAGAAATGGGATGAGGATAACCATCAGATTCAGAAATGAAGTGATATCCAGCTCTGGATTTTCCCTCAGACCTCTGCGTCTACTTTGATGACGTCTAGCCATAATCAGCTCATCGGATTCTGGCGCTTGCTGAAGCTGGAAATACTGTTCAGCGCCTTGACTGATGCCATTTCCAGACTATCGACAATCTGCCCTGTGGTAGAAGTCAACTTGGCATGAAGGAGCAGTAACGGAATAGCAACCATCAAACCAAATGCTGTCGTGTTCATGGCAACCGAAATACTGGCCGATAGAAGGTCGGCTTTCTCTGCGGGATTCGCATTAGCTACCGCAGTAAATGCCTCGATCAGACCCATAATTGTACCGAGCAGTCCTAGTAATGTCGCAATATTTGAAAGTAAGCCAATGTATGGAGTCCGCTTTTCCAGTTGCGGAATGATCTCCATCATACTTTCTTCCATGGCTATCTCGATATCTTCCCGCCGTCTGACTGCTCCCTGTCGCGCCAGCCCCATTGACAGCATCTGGGCGATGGTCGATTTGTCTTTATCGACAATTTTTCGGGCACTTTCAAACTCACCTTTCACCAGTACCGGTTGCACCCGAAGCCACATTTTACGATTTTCGTTACGGGTTCGGGTTAACTGAATCCAGCGTTCGGCAGCGATGGCCATCCCAACCGTAAGGACAAGCAGGATCGGGTACATGAACGTTCCACCCTTTTGAAAAAAACCAATAATTGAATAGATACTTTCCATTTTTTTACCTCCCAGATTTGTTTGCAGTGCTGACTTCGTAGAAGTCGAGCTGTCTCTTAAAAACATCCCGATCAACCGGAATGGCATCTTTGTTCAACATCATGTCCAAACTGGTCTCCACTCCAATTTCAGAGCTTTTCCAGGGGACGATATAGAGGGATTTAGGCGCTTCGTCATTACCAACGATAGATATCCCCGAAAGGGTCTTGGTTTGTTGCGCTTTCTGCTCCTGACCGTTCGGTTCTTGTTCAATGGCGACCGCCATAACTGCAGGCAGTAACAGCAGGCATAAACATAAAAGAATTTTTTGTTTCATAGTCATCCTCCTCCAGGAGGTGGTTTCGTATGGCTACAGCTTCAATTTCAACTATTTTCCAAGTCGAAATTGCAGTTCAGTGATCCACATTTTAACCTGTTTATTTTCCGGATTAACCTCGTTGTACAGTTCATACTGCGCCAGGGCACACTCTGGATCATTCAGGTAAAGATCGCAGAGAATCCCGAGGTTTCTCCGTACCGGAAGATAATCGGGAAAGGTCATAAGTGCCTGTTCATAAACATTCCTTGCTTCATCAAAGCGACCGGCTTTACGCAGCAGTAACCCATATTCATTGCTTGCTACCGGGTGTGCGGGAATTAGATTCAAAGCAGTTTTCAGTTGTTCCTCAGCCAGTTTCGACTTATCAACCTTCCTGTATACCATCGCAAGATTGATGTAAGGTGCGGTCACTCCCGGTGAGGTTTCGACCACTGGTTCAAGCAGCGCGATGGCTTGCTCGAAGTCACGATTATTTATAAGGATAACGGCCTGATCAAAGTTACGACGGGTGGCCGCATCCAGGTTTGCACTCTCGGTAAGAACGAACCCTCTTCGCCCATCATCAAAAAGGGTCAAAGTTGATCCTTCGTGAATCGGCACATTGACAGTTGCAGACTCCGGTATCGTCTTTCCACCTGTCACACAGCCAGAAAGCGACACCAGCAGCAGAAAACTCAGACAGGCACACTTTTTTAGTCGGCGCTGTAGCTGTTTTTTGATCTTTTTCACAACTTTGATTAACAACTTTTGTACCTCTTTCCTATTCAGTCAAAGCCTCTGGTTTAATATCCTCGGTACTAACGTCATCAACAGTCGGCTTAACTGCAGTAGCAGGGTCCTCGACTATCACCCCACTATCCTGTTCCAATTCTGCAACCGGCAGCCGCTCTGCAACGGCAGGAACGACCGGTGGACCAGCGATTTCGAAACTGTAGGAGTCAAGCGAAGCAATGATTTCACTCTCTTCCTCCGGTTTATCGTAACGAGCAGGAATAAAGCTGGCCAATCGTTCCAGGCTCTGTTCAATCCACTTGTTGTAGATCCCTAGAGACATCAATTCGAGGTTACTTTCATGCACTTCGATCGCCCTCTCTTCAAAGGGATAGGCCTGTTCTTCAATGGCCAGCTCATAATCTTCCAACTCAAGAGGAGTTAAACCGCCAGGACGTTCAGATTCCAGCAGCG
>JAUVCS010000063.1 GCA_030590745.1 Desulfuromusa sp. | reverse complement strand
AGGTAGTTGTTGGCGCAGAGATTCAACATCTCACCACCACCGACACCCACATGGGCACTTTGCGGGGTGGTGATAAAACGTTCACGTTTATACAACCCGGCAGATTCGATCTCTTTCAGTTCAGCACTTAAATATTCCTGAAATTTATCGTTCACAGATATTCTCCCTAAAAAAACAGAGGTTTAAATGTCTATATGTTCAAAAAAACATGTAATGGCTAAGCAAAAATTTCGTCCGGCAAGGCGGAGTGTTTTTTCAGGGGTGAAGACATACACCAGTATGTCGAGATCCGGAAAAAGCACGACAACACAGCAGGGCGGAATTTTTGCAACGCCATCAGGATTCCCAGTGCAGAAGAACCTTACTCGCCACTCCACTGTTCATGGCAGCAAAGCCCTGCTCAAACTCAGTATAGTCAAGGCGATGAGTGATAACCGGCGAAATATCCAAACCCGATTCAATCATCACCGACATCTTGTACCAAGTCTCATACATTTCCCGCCCATAAATACCCTTCAGGGTGAGCATATTAAAAATCACCGTATTCCAGTCGATGGCAACATCAGCACCCGGAATCCCCAGCATTGCCACCTTGCCACCGTGACACATATTAGCCAGCAAATCTTTGAAGGCTGAGGGATTTCCAGACATCTCCAGCCCCACATCAAAGCCTTCCGCCATCCCCAGCTGCTTTTGTGCATCAGCAATACTTTCCTGTCTGACATCGACGGTATAAGTCGCTCCCAGAGTTTTGGCCAATTCCAGACGTTGCGGATTAATGTCAGTGATGACAATATGTCGGGCTCCGGCATGACGGCACACAGCTGCAGCCATGGCTCCAATCGGACCGGCACCGGTAATCAGGACATCTTCAGCAAGAAGATCATATTGCAGAGCGGTATGCACCGCATTCCCCAGAGGATCAAATAGTGCCGCCACATCCAAATCAATATCCGAACGATGTTCCCAGACGTTGGACATGGGCAGAACCAGATATTCAGCAAAGGCTCCCGGTCGGTTGACCCCAATACCACTGGTATGGGCACAGAGGTGGCGACGTCCGGCCATACAATTGCGACACCGCCCACACACCACATGTCCTTCACCCGAGACAATCTGCCCCGCCTTGAAATCGATGACATTGGTTCCAACCTCAACAATTGTCCCGACAAATTCATGCCCCACCACCATTGGCACCGGAATCGTCTGTTGTGCCCAGGAATCCCAGTTATAAATATGGACATCTGTTCCGCAAATTGCAGTACGATTAACCTTGATCAGAACATCATTGATACCGATTTCTGGTTCGGGGACATCTTCCAGCCAGAGTCCAACTGTAGATTCTTTTTTCACCAGTGCTTTCATAGGACATTTCTCCGTCAGATTATTTATGGCGGATCATAAACTCCACCATACAAAAATGTTATTTCCCGGGTATCGGGAACCGATTTACAGTCTCCTGGCCTTCTCCAAAATCGAGCAGAGCATGCAACATTTCAACCTGTGGCATGCTGACTCCAGCAGCCTTCGCCCGTTGCAAGGGAATCGCATAAATGGCACCAAGCTCCAGAGGGCGGCCTGCGGCCCGATCAATCATCATACTTGGTTGGTAATGATCCATATTTTCAGTAAAGTGAATTATCTGCTGACTGAATTCCGCTCCGTCAATTGGTTCTTCCAGCTGTTGCACGTTGGCTCCGGCGATCACTTCAAGCATCAGATCTCGGGCCAACTTTTTACTTGGGGGATGATTAAGCAGGTCGGTCACATCGTTTTCCAGAAGTGCACATAAACCGTTGAAGGGGATATTCCAGACCAGCTTTTCCCAACGGGCCCGGCGTAGATCACTGACAGCAGTGCAAGGAACGCCCGCTGCTTGAAACATCGCCGCCAGATCATGGATCCGCTGACTTAGGCCACCACTGAATTCGCCAAGGCGGATCTTTCCTTCTCCCAGATGGTGAACCGTGCCCGGTTCTCCCCGGTTACTACACAGAAACGCAATCCCACCAAGAACCCGTTCCGGACCAAATGCTTCAGCCAATAACTCTTCATTTCCAAGTCCATTCTGCAGGGTTAAGATGGCCGTTTCAGCTCCAAGTAGAGGGCTGACCAGATCAATCAGGTGATGATTGGAAATAGTTTTCAGCCCGACAATTACCAGATCAACTGAGCCAATTTCCTGAGCGGTCTGGTAACCAGCTACCTGAGGAAGATGAAAGTCACCGTTGACAGAGTAAATCTGCAACCCTTGTTGCCTGATTGCCTGATAATCCCGCCGGAGTAAGAAATTGATATCCTGACCACTGCGTTGGAGCATAGCTCCATAATAGAGGCCAAGGGCTCCAGAACCGATAATGCCGATTTTCATAATCCAAGAAACCTCTTGTTTATAATTGAGCGCTGCTTGCTATGAATATTCTCTCTGCAACCCAGAATTGTCAGTAGTAAAAAGGCATCACCCGGAACAAGACATTCGGGATAAAGAGCAGTCGTTGCAGGAGCCATCATAGTGAAAATTACAACCCAAAAATCTTAACACAGTCGTGGCAAATGGCTCTAGGGAATTCCTGTCAGAACAAATCACAGAAAAGTATTTCCTATTTTAAATCAATAGGTTAACTATTAATTATAACTTTGACGAAATAAGTCATTTGTGCTATCATTAGCCTCTTTTCCAAAGGAGTTAAATTGTGTTTAAAATTGGTGATATGGCAGTTTATCCAACTCAAGGAGTTGGAGTTATTGAGAACATTGAGGTTCGTGAGTATTCGGGGCACAGTCAAAATTTTTACATCCTGAGAATTGTCGACAGCGATATGAAGATTATGATTCCTGTGTCCAATGTGTCCAATGTCGGAATGCGTCGGTTAATTGACCAGCAACGGATCACCGGGGTTTTTGATGCCCTGGCGGAACCTTCAAGTGGTGGGAAAATTGCCTCGTGGAGTCGTCGGCAACGGGAATATAACGATAAATTGAAAACGGGGGACTTGCTGGAAGTGGCTCAGGTTTTACGTGACCTGTATCAGATCAGAACCGGGAAAGAGCTCTCCTATGGGGAGAAAAAAGTTCTGGAACAAGCCCGTAAGTTACTGGTAACAGAAGTTGCTTTAGCGGAAGGGGCCAAAGAGGCTCAGGTCGTGCAACGTCTGGAAAATATTTTTCACTGAAATTTCCTGACATGATAGAAACAAAGACCGGGCATCAATTATGTGCCTGGTCTTTCTGTTTGTGATACCTTCTTGTTGCTTATATTTGAAACAAAAAAATCAGCCAAACAAACTAAGGCAAAATAATGCAAGCAACAGTTCTTATCCCTGCAGCAGGGACAGGTCGCCGGATGGGGGGCACCGTCAGTAAACAGTATCTTGAACTGGCCGGAAAGCCGATTTTGGCTCATACTTTGGCCTTGTTCGAAAATCACCCCTTGATTGACAACATTTATCCGATAGTCCCCCCAAATGATATTTCTTATTGCCAGCAGCAGATTGTTGAACGCTATGGCTTCAATAAAGTGCGGAAGCTTGTTGCCGGCGGTCCAACCCGGCAGGATTCTGTCAAAAATGGATTGGATGCTTTAGCTGAAGATGGTCTTGACCAGCCCCACCGACCAATTTTAATCCACGATGGTGCTCGCCCTCTATTTGACTGTAAACAATTATCGATATTGATTGATATTGTGTGCAAAACTGGTGCGTGTACAATTGGTGTCCCGGTCAAAGATACAATCAAGAATGTTGAAAATAATAAAATAACTGGCTCTCCGGATCGAAATCGACTCTGGCAGGCACAAACCCCACAGGGTTTTCAATATCAACTGATCAAAGAAGCCTTTGATCAATCTACTGCCGATGGCTTTATCGCAACTGACGATGTTTCACTATTGGAGCGACTTGGGCACCAGGTACAGATGCTGAAAGGCGATTATCGAAATATCAAAGTAACAACCCCTGAGGATATTCTGATAGCAGTCGCATTATTGGGAGGTTCAACATGATGCGGATCGGTCATGGTTATGATGTTCACCGACTGGTTAAAGATCGTTGTTTGATTCTGGGTGGTGTCGATATTGACTATGAACTGGGATTGCTCGGACACTCGGACGCCGATGTTTTACTCCATGCTATCTGTGATGCAATCCTTGGGGCCCTTGGTCTTGGAGATATAGGCCAACACTTCCCCGACACAGACGAAGCTCTTGCTGGAATTGACAGTCGAAAAATACTCGATGAAGTTATTTTGAAGATGATTAAAGGGGGCTATCTCCTTGGGAACCTGGATGCGACAATCATCTGCCAAAAACCCAAACTGGCACCCCACATCCCAGCAATGGTTGCCAATATTGCCGAAGCGTGTCGGGTTACAGCAGGGCAGATTAATATTAAAGCAACCACCACAGAAAAACTCGGTTTAACTGGCCGTGGTGAGGGGATCGCGGCGCATGCTGTGGTGTTGTTGCAACGGGATGAAAAACGTCTGGCGGCTAAACGGGCAGCCATTATTTCGTAGAGGATATTTGCATGAGTACAGCACCAATAACATCAAATTTTATTCGCACCATTATCTCCGAAGATCTTGAAACCGGCAGGCGGGAGCAGGTTATCACCCGGTTTCCCCCGGAACCAAACGGATATCTCCATATTGGGCATGCAAAAAGTTTCAGCCTCAATTTTGGGCTTGCAGAAGACTTTGGTGGACGGTGCCATCTTCGCTTTGATGACACTAATCCCATCAAAGAAGAGGATGAGTATGTGGAAGCGATCAAGGATGATGTCCGCTGGCTTGGGTTTGACTGGGGTGAGCATCTCCACTTTGCCTCAGATTATTTTGATCAGCTCTATCTCTGGGCGGTGCAATTGATCAATGCAGGAAAAGCGTACGTCGATAGCCAGAGCGCTGAACAGATGCGTGAAAACCGTGGGACATTAACGGCAGCAGGAGTCAACAGCCCATTTCGTAACCGGACAGTTGAAGAAAATCTTGAACTGTTTAAACAGATGAAAAATGGTGACTTTCCTGATGGAACTCACATTTTACGGGCTAAAATCGACATGAGTTCACCCAATATGAACTTACGTGATCCCGCAATGTATCGGATCCTCCATGCGCACCATCATCGCACCGGGGATAAGTGGTGCATCTATCCCATGTATGATTTTGCCCATGGGCAGGGAGATTCAATCGAAGGGGTGACCTACTCAATTTGTACCCTGGAATTTGAAGATCATCGCCCTCTTTACGATTGGTTTATCAAGGAGCTGGGAATCTTCGCTCCACAGCAGATTGAATTTGCTCGACTTAACCTCAGCTACACTGTCATGAGTAAACGGAAGTTACTACAGTTGGTGAACGACAAGCGTGTTTCCGGCTGGGATGATCCACGGATGCCGACCCTGGTGGGGATGCGTCGCCGTGGTTACCCACCCGAGGCGATCAGGGCTTTTTGCGAACGAATCGGGGTTGGCAAGGGGGCCAGCTGGATTGATCTGTCGGTTCTCGAAGATTGTGTGCGGGAACAGCTCAATAAGTCCGCATTCCGCAGACAAGCAGTTTTGAACCCACTCAAAGTTTCTATCACCAACTATCCGGCAGATAAGATAGAAGAGTTGGCCGCACCAAATCATCCGCAGCAACCTGATCTGGGAACCCGTAAATTGCCGTTCAGCCATGAATTGTATATTGACCGGGATGACTTCATGGAGGAGCCACCAAAAAAATTCTTCCGCCTTGGTCCCGGACGGGAAGTGAGATTACGTAATGCCTACATCATCAAGTGTGAAGAGGTGATCAGAGATAAAAATGGTGAAGTCATTGAACTGAAATGTTCTGCTGATCTTGATACTTTAGGGAAAAATCCGGTTGGTCGAAAAGTAAAAGGGATTATTCACTGGGTTTCAGCCGGCCACGCAAAAAAAGCAGAAATTCGACTGTATGATCGGCTGTTCAATCAGGAAAACCCCGATAAAGCAAAAAACTACCTGGATGCTATTAATGCCGATTCTTTTATAACTTCGACAGCTTTGATCGAACCGGAGCTGTTGAAGGCAGAGTCAGAAACAACATTTCAGTTTGAGCG
>JAUVCS010000109.1 GCA_030590745.1 Desulfuromusa sp. | reverse complement strand
CACGCTCCCCTTCATGACGATAACCTCTTGGCCGGTCAGATCATCTACGGTGCGAATCGTTTCGTTTTCATCACGAATCCAGATAGATTGATGGACTTTGGCGTGGGGAATAGAGAAATCAACCTCGGACTCACGCTCTTTGGTATGTGCCATCCCCATCAAAATATCGACATCACCACGCTCAAGAGACTGACGCATTTCTCCCCAGGAACCGAGCTGGATGTTGATCTCCATCCCCATAACCCGAGAAATAGCCTGACTCAACTCAATATTATAACCGGTCGGCAACCCGTCAGGATCGAGATATTCATAGGGGGGATAATTATAGTCTCCACCGATCCGTACCGGCAGATCCGGGCTGACCGGCTCTTCGGCAACAACATTGGTATTGCTGCAGAAAACCAGAAAGATGGCGAGAAGAATATATTGAAATAAGTTTTTCAAATAAGTTTTCCCGATTAGCATCAATCTCCCCCTTTTAAAAAGGGGGATTGAGGGGGATTTAAAATCAGAACCGTGCATGTCCTGGAGTCCGTGGGAAAGGGATAACATCGCGGATATTTTCCATCCCGGTCAGATACATCAGTAAACGTTCAAAGCCCAATCCGAAGCCGGCATGGGGACAGCTACCCCAGCGTCTGATATCAAGATACCAATCCATCTCATCAGCAGCAATTCCCTGAGCCGCCATCCGTGTTTGCAGCACATCATAGCGCTCTTCACGCTGGCTGCCGCCAATAATTTCTCCAACTCTTGGCACCAACAGATCCATAGCAGCAACAGTTTTTTCGTCATTATTCATCCGCATATAAAATGCCTTGATTTGCTTTGGATAATCGACAACAAAAACCGGCCCATTAAAGATTTTTTCGGTCAGATAGCGCTCGTGCTCTGACTGCAGATCGTGCCCCCAGATCACTGGGAACTCAAAGGACTGACTTGATTTTTGCAGCAGTTCAACCGCTTCTGTATAGCTTATGGTGACAAACTCCGCCTCGGCAAGAGATCCCAGTTTATCAATCAATCCCTTTTCGACCCGCTGATTGAAAAATTCAAGATCTTCCTGACAGTTTTCCAAAGCATAGACCACCATATAGCGGAGGAAATCCTCACCTAGCTGACAATTATCACGGAGATCAGCAAAAGCGATTTCCGGCTCAATCATCCAGAATTCAGCAGCATGGCGACTGGTGTTAGAATTTTCGGCCCGAAAAGTTGGACCAAACGTATAGATATCTGAAAATGCGGTGGCAAAAAGTTCTCCCTGCAACTGACCACTGACCGTCAACCCGGTCCGCTCACCAAAAAAATCACTCGACCAGTCAACCTGACCATTCTGCTGAGGTGGATTTACCGGATTGAGAGTGGTAACCCGAAACATCTCCCCTGCCCCTTCACAATCATTGGCAGTGATAATTGGAGTCTGGACATAGAGGAAGCCATGCTGTTGAAAAAATTGATGAACTGCAAAAGCAAGCTGGCTGCGCATCCGGAATACCGCCCCAAAGGTATTGGAACGGAGCCGCAAGTGGGCAATGGAACGGAGGTATTCGAGGCTATGCCGTTTTTTCTGCAGCGGATAGTCTTCATCACTGATGCCAATAATTTCAATATTTTGAGCCTGGACTTCCCAAGCCTGCCCCGCTGCCGGCGATTCAACCAGCTCTCCGGTAACGACCAGAGAAGCTCCGGTACCAACCTTGGAGACTGCCTCGTAATTATCAAGCTCTGGACTCAGAACAATCTGCACCGAAGCAAAGCAACTGCCATCGTTTAAAGTAATAAACGCAACCCCTTTGCCCCGCCGGATCGAACGGACCCACCCTTTAACACAAACTTCTTCTTTGACCGATTGTGATTGTAACAGTTCTTTGACCGAAGTCTTTGCCAAACGACTCATCCTTATTTTCCTTTCGGGCACACAGCAAAAATATTTTCTATTATTCCAAAATCAGGTGATGATCTGCAAGAGATATAAAATAAAAAGACTGTTCAAAAAGGAACAGTCTTTTTATCTGAATCAATAATGTGAGCCGAAAGTCATCGCCTAAACAACTCTTTCTGGCAATTGCTGTCATCTTCAGCCTCCATAAATATCACTGGATTGGATCATCATTCAGCTGTGTTCTCGTGATTTTAAAAACTGTACTCCCTGCCACTCTTCCATGGTGTGCCCCAACCGCCACTCGCTGGCAGCCAGATAGGTCAAGTGCCCTTCGGCATCGTATGCCAATCGACCCTGCTCCTTCTTCTGGAACTCTTCAAATAATTTCCGGTCAGCACATTCAACCCAACGAGCCGTGGTGTAATCAACTGCCTCATAAACTGCACTGACATTGTATTCTGCCTTCAACCGCTCCATAGTGACATCAAAC
This sequence comes from Desulfuromusa sp., assembly GCA_030590745.1. Classification (GTDB taxonomy): domain Bacteria; phylum Desulfobacterota; class Desulfuromonadia; order Desulfuromonadales; family Geopsychrobacteraceae; genus Desulfuromusa. Next base: position 2,406 of record JAUVCS010000109.1, on the reverse strand, counting down.
TGCAACACCCCGACCGCCCCGAGAATAAATTCAGCCCCGGTGGCCGGTTTAAACACCTGTACCGCCCCCTCTTCTGCTAATTGGGTCAACCCCTTTTGCAGTTGCTTTGACTTTAATGGGTCTTTCAATCGAACCCGGCGGAAATGTTCCGGAGCAAAGCTGGGAATACCGGTAAACTTGAGAGGTTCTCGGCTGGTGAAGGTATCACCAATTTTAATTGTCCCATGGTTGTGCAGTCCGATAATATCTCCCGCATAGGCCTCCTCAACATGCGCCCGATCCTGAGCCATGAAGATCGTCGCATTGGAGAGGGAGATCTCTTTACCGATCCGGTGATGCTTAACCTTCATCCCCCGAGTAAACTTCCCCGAACAGATCCGCAAAAAAGCAATTCGATCACGATGGGCGGGATCCATATTGGCCTGAATTTTAAACACGAATCCCGAGAACTCTTCTTCATCCGGTTCAACAATTCGTTCCACAGTCTCCCGTAGGCCCGGAGGCGGAGCTAACTCAACAAAAGCATCCAGCATCTCCTGTACGCCAAAATTATTGATGGCGCTACCAAAGAAAACCGGAGTCTGGCTGGCACGCAGATAATCATCAAGATTAAACGGGTTAGCAGCGCCTTCCAGCAGCTCAATATCTTCACGTAATTCATCAGCCTGATTCCCAAGCAATTGATCAAGCTGCGGATCATTCAAATCGGCGATTTTGATCGTCTGAGTACTGCGAACATCATCACCAGAGCGAAACAGATTTAATTCTTTTTTATAGAGGTTATAGACCCCTTTAAAGCGTTTTCCCATCCCGATCGGCCAAGAGAGCGGGGTACATTCAATCTGCAATTTTTCTTCAATATCAGCTAAAATATCCAGCGGCTCCAACCCTTCACGGTCGAGCTTATTGATAAAAGTGAGTACCGGAGTATTTCTCATCCGGCAAACTTCCATCAATTTCTCGGTCTGTGGTTCCACCCCCTTGGCGCTGTCAATCACCATCAAGGCACTGTCAACTGTGGTCAAAACCCGATAGGTATCTTCTGAAAAATCCTGGTGACCAGGAGTATCAAGCAGATTGATTTCAAAATCGCGGTAATCAAATTTCATCACCGAAGATGAAACAGAGATTCCCCGCTCTTTTTCAATACTCATCCAGTCACTGGTGGCATGGCGATTTGATTTACGCGCTTTGACCGTCCCGGCCATCTGAATCGCACCACCGAATAACAAAAGTTTTTCGGTCAGGGTGGTTTTACCCGCATCGGGGTGGCTGATAATTCCAAAAGTTCGCCGCTTGGCAATTTCTCGCTGTAATTCTTTACTCACGTATTTTAATCCTTCTCCGTAGCTGGCTTTACCCGCCAGCGCCTGTGCATCCAAAACCACTGTGTCACATCTTTGCGGATTGCGACCTCAATAATATTAGTCAATTTCTGGGTGTTTTCGATCACCGCATTCTCACCCTCACCCGATAACATCAATAAGGGCTCGGCCCAAACTTTATAGCGATCATCAGGTTGCCGTAGAAAAAATACCGGCACAATCGGGATCTGATATTTCATTGCTAAATTGGCAATAGCAGTCGTTGTATATGCCTTGCGACCAAAAAATTCCGTGGCCACTGAACCCGGTGGAGAAATATGCTGATCAAGTAGAACCACAACTGCTCGATTCTGCCGTAATGACTTCAGAATCCGTCGGGCTCCTTTTCGACTATTAAGGATCTCCGTTCCAAAAAATGTTCGAATCTCCGCAAAATAACGTTCAGATAAAGGATTTTTAAGTGGCTTTGCCACAGCAGCACACGGGATCCCCAATTCGGACATGATAAGGTGTCCCGCTTCCCAAAAACCCAAGTGAGCGGTCAGGAGGATGACCCCCTTTTTCAGCGCCAGTGCCTCACGCAACAGATGGACATTTTCAAGATCAAAATAGAGGTCAATATCATCGCTACCATGTTTAAACATATCCAGTCGCAGCATTTCCACACTACTAGCTCCGATATGCTCAAAGTTCTTCCGCACATTCTCTTCAATCTCTTCCGCACTCAACTCTGGCAGCGCCAACTGCATATTCTCTTTTGCAAGGCGGTAGCGGCTCCGCACCAGCCACATCGACAGCCGCCCGACAAAACGACCAAAAGCCAAAGCACCCCGACGTGGCAACCATCTGACGAAGACTGAAATAACCTGTAAAGCATAGTATTCGGCACGATGCTTAACTGAGATTGATGCCATATGGTGTATAACTCCAAAAAAATCAAACCGATCAACCAATTATTATAGCGCAATTACTCTCCAAGAAGAAAGTCAGTTTTTACCATAAGAAAAAATCATTATTCAAGACTAACACAGTATCAGCCGCTAATCACTTGACCAACCGAATCGATACTTTTATGCTGCGC
>JAUVCS010000280.1 GCA_030590745.1 Desulfuromusa sp. | reverse complement strand
CGCAACAACCAATACCTTTTTGCAGAAAGTTTATCTCTGGATGATGGTTGGTCTTGCTATGACAGCGTTAGCTTCAGCTTTTATGCTTTCCAGCCAGACCGCGCAGCAACTTATTTTTGGTAATAAGATGGTTTTTTATGGATTGATTTTTGCTCAATTAGGGATGGTTATTGCTATCTCTGCAGCGATTAATCGGATGAGTGCGGCAACTGCCACGCTGATGTTTGTTGCCTACTCAGCATTAACCGGGATAACTTTTGCGGCAATTTTTATGATGTATACCCGCAGTTCAATTGTCAGCACCTTTTTGGTTACAGCTGGAACTTTTGGGGCTATGAGCCTCTATGGCTATGTGACAAAAAAGGATTTGACCGGTTTCGGCAGCTTTCTCTTCATGGGACTGATCGGTATTGTGATCGCTTCTGTGGTGAATATTTTTCTCCATAGTGAGATGATCTACTGGATTACAACTTATATCGGGGTTTTTGTTTTTGTTGGCTTAACTGCCTACGATACACAGAAAATCAAGCAGATTGGTCAGGCCGGCTTCGCTAATGGTGAGGATCAGCAAAAAGCAGCAATCCTCGGGGCGTTGCGACTCTACCTTGATTTTATCAACCTGTTTCTGATGTTGTTGCGTATTATGGGTAGCCGTCGCTAAAAAAGTTATCAACCCCTCAAATTAAAAATCCTATCGCCCCCTCTTTCAATGAGGGGGTTGTAGTTACAGTCTCCACGATCGACTCTGGCATCTGAAAGATAAGATTAATGCGGATTCTTCATACTTCAGACTGGCACCTGGGGCGCCAATTTCATAATCAATCCCTGTTGGAAGATCAGCGGCATGCCTTGCAGCAGATTTGTACCGTCGTCGCTGAACAACAGGTTGACGTGGTAATTGTTGCCGGTGATATCTATGACCGTTCGGTCCCCCCGGCTACGGCAGTTGAACTGCTGGATGAAACCATCGACCGGATCTGTCACGAGTTACAAGTTCCAATGATCGTAATTGCCGGGAACCACGACAGTCCGGAGCGGCTGGGGTTTGGTGCGCGGCAACTGGCATCGGCAGGATTATATGTTGCCGGTGGATTGTGGCAGACCCCAGAGCCGATTGTTCTGACCGGTAGACAGGGGGAGAAAGTTGTATTTTATCCCATCCCTTATGCCGATCCGGCGACGGTTCGTAATCTGCACGGGGTTGAGGTTGCCAGCCATGAGGACGCGATGCGCCATCTGGTCAGCTTGATACACGGCGTGCATGATCCAGAACTTCCGGCAGTGGCGATTGCCCACTGTTTTCTTGCCGGGGGAGAAGAATCGGAATCAGAGCGACCGTTGTCGATGGGTGGGGTTGAGTATGTACCACCGCAACTATTCACCGATTTTGCCTACACGGCTCTTGGTCATCTTCACGGTCCGCAGTTTCGAGGTGCTGAAACAATCCGCTATTCAGGATCACCACTCAAATATTCTTTTTCAGAAGAGCGGCAGAATAAATCGGTAACCCTGATTGAGCTTTTATCAAAGGATAAAATTTCTATTGAAAAAATACCTTTAATTCCAATAAGAAATATGCGAACAGTTAATGGAACACTTGAGGATATTATTGCTGCTGGTCGAGTTGATCCACAGCGGGACGATTATCTGCGTATCCAGCTGACTGATACTCATTCTATTCTCGATGTGATGAATAAACTACGTGATGTTTATCCCAATGTTCTTCATCTGGAGCGACCTGGCCTTGTCT
>JAUVCS010000140.1 GCA_030590745.1 Desulfuromusa sp. | reverse complement strand
TTCCGGGGGACCACCGAACGGAACACCTTATCACCAAAATGGGCTCTGATTTCATCACTCACCTGATGACAGAGGTTATTGCGCCCATCAAACATGGTCAACAGAATCCCGTTGATATCAAGTTGCGGATTTAATTCCTGCTGCACCAGTCGAACTGTCTGCAACAACTGCCCCAACCCCTCCATTGCATAAAACTCACACTGCAGCGGGACCAGAACCGAATTAGCCGCCGTCAATGCATTAATGGTCAACAGGTTCAGTGAGGGGGGACAATCAATAATTACATACTGATAGTCTTTAACCAGCTCTGCGATAGCAAACTTGAGTTGTTTTTCACGATTTTCTTTCTCGATAAGCTCAATCTCAGCACCGATTAAATTGGTATTGGATGGTAACACATCAAGGTGGCTCAATTCGGTTTTCTGCAATACCTCCAGAGCACTTTTTTCCCCCAACAAAACATTATAAACAGTTGATATTACTTCTGTTTTGTCAACACCAAGGCCACTGCATGCATTCGCCTGTGGGTCCATATCAATCAACAGCGTCTGCTTTTCCGCTGCCGCGAGAGATGCCGCAAGATTAACCGCTGTCGTGGTTTTCCCCACCCCACCTTTCTGATTTGCAATGGCTATAATTTGTGCCATTTTGATGCTCCTTTATCCATGCTAAGCAGCTGCAACCCATAACCTCAGCGGGTCAGATATAAAGGGCGGAGAATAACATACCCCCAAGCTAAATTCAGCACCTATTCGAGGTAATAATTTAACTGGTTATTTTTTTCAGGATTAGAAGTTGTCTCTCAGCTTGAGAAAAAGGGAGTTTATATGAGAATAGCAATGGCTCCGCGAACTTATTCTGCACTATCATCGGCGCTGCAGAACTGAGTTCATTGTCCCCTCCTGGCCCCTTCATTGCAACAACTCTCCCCCCCGGCTTCAGCCAAGGCTCCGCTAACTCCAGCAAGGGTTCAAGTGCAGTAAAGGCACGAGCAACGACCAGATCAAAACTCTCTGTTTCAAGGGAGGTCTGATCCAACTCCTCAGCTCTAGATTGGATGATTTGAAGGTTCTCAAGGGATAAGAATCGCTTGATATGTCTTTGAAAGTTAATTTTTTTACCAACACTATCGATCGATGCAACCTGCAGAAGGGGTGAGGCAATAGCCAGAGGGATGCCAGGCAGACCGCCACCCGATCCCAGATCAATCAGGTTTTCTACCTCATCCAGGTGCGGCAGTAACAACAAGGAATCAATCAGGTGTTTTTCTATCGCTTCCTCTCGATTTTTGATTGAGGTTAGATTGATCCGTTGATTCCAGCGCAACAATTCATCCAAAAAAGCTAGCTCTTTTTGAATAACCTGGTCAGATAACTGCAAATCAAATTGAGACAAACCATCGATCAGAGACTTAACCATGATATTTTTTGCGTAAATAGATCTGGATAACGGCAATTGCAGCCGGGGTCACTCCCTGTATCCTGCCAGCGTGTCCGAGGCTTATCGGACGAATTTGTTTAAGTTTCTCTCGAACCTCCGTCGACAAACTGGGAATTTCCATATAATCAATAGCGGCAGGGATATTGATATCTTCCTGCTCCCGATATCTCTCAACCTGTTCCAACTGCCTCTTGATATACCCCTCATATTTGACTGCAATTTCAACCTGCTCAAGTGCTTGCGGTGAAAACTTTTCTAATTCCGGGAAAAACCTTTCAAGCTGTTTCAGACTAAGTTCTGGCCGGCGCAACAGTGCTTCCAGGTTTAAACCACTCTTCAACTCACCTAAGCCAAGGCTATCGACAATTTCCCGGTCTGCTGAAGTGATACTTTTAGTTTTCAGTAGCTGCGTTGCAGCAGTAACCTGTTGCTGTTTTTCGAGAAATTTTTCCCACCTTATATCATCGACAAGCCCAATCTTACGCCCTAATTCCGTCAACCTCTGGTCAGCATTATCCTCACGCAATAACAAACGATATTCTGATCGCGACGTAAACATCCGATAGGGGTCTGTGGTTGGCTGGGTAATCAGGTCATCAACCATAACCCCTAGATAACCCTCATCACGACCAACTATCACCGGTTCCCGATCCTGACATTGCCGTGCGGCATTAATTCCAGCGAGGATCCCCTGCCCGGCCGCTTCTTCATAGCCTGAGGTCCCATTGATTTGCCCGGCATGAAATAGTCCTGACACCACTCTGGTCTCAAGGGTTGCCTTCAACTGCATAGGCTCAACAAAATCATACTCAATTGCATAACCCGGACGCATGATCTCAACCTGCTCAAAACCGACCATTGATCTAAAATAGGCAAGCTGCACATCTGGTGGCAAAGAAGTAGATAGACCACTAGGGTACATTTCACTCCCCCTGACCCCCTCGGGCTCAATGAAGGATTGGTGGCTCTTCTTATCCGGGAAGCGTACCACCTTGTCTTCGATTGAGGGGCAATAACGTGGTCCAATTCCCTCAATGACCCCAGCGAACAACGGCGATTTATCCAAATTATCCCGGATTATCTGATGGGTGACCTCATTGGTTTCTGCGATATAACAGTCAACCTGTTCTCTGACAATTTTATCAGTCATAAAGGAAAATGGTTTTATCACCTTATCGCCAGGTTGTTTTTCCAATTTTGTAAAGTCAATGGATCGTGCAGACAACCGTGCCGGGGTTCCGGTTTTCAACCGTCCCACCCGTAACCCATGGGTGATCAATGACCCTGAAATCCCCTCCGCCGAAGGTTCGCCCGCTCGCCCACCGGCGTAGTGATTTAAACCGACATGAATCAGACCACGCATAAATGTCCCCGTCGTTAAGACAACGGTCTCGCCATAAAAACTCAATCCCTCACGGGTCTTGACTCCAAGGATAAGCCCCTTCTCTACCAACAATTCATCAACCAGCCCCTGCTTCAAATCAAGTAACAGCTCATCCTCTATGACATTTTTCATTCGTGCACTGTAAGCCATCCGATCGGCTTGCGCTCTTGCAGCACGAACCGCTGGACCCTTCCTGGTATTGAGTCGACGAAATTGTATTCCTGTCGCATCAATATTTAAGCCCATCTCACCACCCAGCGCATCAATTTCATGGACAAGATGCCCCTTAGCTAAACCACCAATAGAGGGGTTGCAGGACATTTGCGCAACAGTATCCAGACCAATCGTCAGTAGCAGCGTTGAACACCCCATGCGTGCCGACGCCAGAGCCGCCTCACAACCTGCGTGTCCAGCACCAACAACGATGACCTGATATTCTTTATCGTATCGACTCATAACTCACTACGCCTTAATGTTTCACGTGAAACATTTATTTACCAATACAAAACCCTGAGAAGATATCCGCTAAAACATCCTCTGTCGTTGTCTCTCCCGATATTTGCCCAAGAAAGTGCAGAGCCTCCCGAAGATCAACCGCCCAAAACTCTAAGGACATACCCGATACCTGGGATTTTTCTACCCGGACAAGAGTCTCAAAACACAAAAGCAGGGCCTCATAGTGACGCTGTTCAGTTAACATGACCCACTCAGTCTCGGATACCCCATCACCAATAAGAAAATCGGCGATACCATTGCGCAGGACATCAAGACCCTCACCTGTTTTTGCGGATACCTGATATTGTTTAAATTTGCCAGAAGATGGATAGTTGAAATCCACTGCAATATCTTTTTTTGTGAAAACCTGGAAGGTTGGCAGGTCAACACAACGGTTAAAAATGTGGTGATTTTCTGTAACTGTACTGTGGTTTGAATCGATAACCCATAAAATTAAATCAGCCTGCGACAGTTTTTTTTCAGCACGACGAATCCCCTCAAGCTCAACCTGATCAACCGATTCACACAACCCGGCAGTATCAATCAGGCGAACTGGAACCCCACTTACAACCAACCCCTCCTCAAGAATATCCCGTGTGGTTCCCGGAACAGCAGTCACAATAGCCCGTTCTTCACCCAAAAGAGCATTCATCAAAGAGCTTTTACCCGCATTCGGTTCACCAATCAACAATAGAGAGGCGCCCTCAGTCAGAACCCGCCCAAAGGTGTAACTAT
>JAUVCS010000139.1 GCA_030590745.1 Desulfuromusa sp. | reverse complement strand
GAAAGGGGGATTCTGGACCCGGGACAAAAACCGCTTCATCAACGTCAGATCTTCTACTTACGGCAAAGGGCTTGATGATCTCAGTGTCTATGAGTTTGATGAGAAGGGGAAACCCTCCCGCTTTATTACTGCCCGCAATGCAGAAATTGGCCCCGGCGGTCGCTGGATATGTCGGGACATCAGGCAGATCACCTTCCTGGAGCAGGGGATTATTGATCAAAAGATGCCCACTCTGACCCTGGATGTTTTCCTCAATACCAAGCAGGTCGATCTTCTGAGTGTTACTCCGAGCATGTTTTCTATCAGTACACTCTACCAATATATTCAGGTTCTCCGACAAAGGGGACAAAACCCCGATCCGTACATCCTCTCGCTATGGCAAAAATTAACCCTGCCGCTCAAAGTGGGGGCAATGATTTTTTTCTCTTTGCCTTTTGTCTTTGGCGCGGCGCGGGAAGCCAGCTCCGGAAGGAGGGTGACTCTGGGAACAATTCTCGGAATATCTTACTACTATTTTGATCAGGCACTCGGTTATACGGGGCTTCTTATCGGACTCCATCCCGCATTTACAACCCTCCTCCCCCTAGCGATTATCATCATGCTCACTCTCTGGCTGATGTTACGCATCCCTTAGTAACCCGGAGATCAATTCGGCATGAGGGGCCAATGGGACAGGCAGAGCAACCTCCTTTTCTGGGATGAAGCACTGTTTGGTAGCCGAATAACCCCGAATCTGCATGGTCATCTCCCAGTTTGCGGCAGTTTTTCTCAACTGATAGATATTATATTTGGCGTAGTTTTTCGACCGATGATTTAATTCTGACACAGATGGTGCACCGATCACCGGGATGCTGCCGGCAGACGTTTCTATATTTGAAAAAGTGGGGATGTGGGCATGACCGTGCAACACCAGCTCCGCTCCACACCGTTCCAGAACATCCACAAACAACCGACCGTCGGTAAGACGTTTGCGCCACTTCACCGTCCCTTCTACGGGAGGATGATGGATCAGAACAACGCGCAAAAGACCCTGATTGCCGGTCTGCTGTAGTAATGTTTCCAACCCTGCCAACTGTTCCTGTCCGAGGCTGCCAGTCGCCAGACACGGCAGGCTGGGTATTGCTGTGCAGAGACCGATCAGGGCAACCTCTCCACGAATGCGCAAACTGGGGAAAAAATCTGCCGTTCTCGATAAATTCAAATGAGTGTCAGATTGAAGATATGGCTCCCACATGGAGCACTTTTCAAACCAGTTTCTTCCCCAATAAGCTTCATGGTTGCCGGGGATAACCGTGACCTGTTCCGGGGGGCCAAGAGAGTCCAACCAGTGCCGGGCCTCAACATATTCCATGGGCAAACCAAGATGGGTCAGGTCGCCGGTCACGGCAATATGGTCTGGCCGGGTGAGGTGTAAATCTTCAAGAAGAGAATCAACGATTTCACGACGATGGATAAACCGCCGTTTACGCAACCAGGACAAGTATCCCTGCATCCGTTTATTAAGTAATTGAGAAATTTTTATATTGCTTAACGAAGTTAAATGGGGATCAGAGATGTGTGCCAGAGAGAAACTCTTTGAACCGGACACTCCTGCCGTCTCCTGTTCACCCTTCGAATCGAAGGACCCTCTCTCTATCTTTACATTTACCATCCAGTGAGTATATAGTAGACGGCTTATTTATTCTACCGCTGTTTATTCTGGAGAAGAAACTTTTAACCAAACTTGGAGCAGATTGCATAATTTCCCGAAAAGCCCTTATTAAAGTTACTAACTATGGCGATTTACGCACGAATTCTACAAGAAAATTCTATTCAATATATTGCCGCAGGAGACAACTATTAACGATGTTATGAACATCCCGGTCTCCCGGCAAGAAGACTCTTTAAGTGAGAAGTCCCTGCAGGTAGGGGTGCTGACAAATCCACGCAGTGGGGGCAACAAAAAAGGGCTGGGGGAAATTTATAACATTCTGACCCAGTGGCCAGAAGTTCTGCATCGTGAGGCTTTTACCCTGGAGGGGATGACCGAAGCCTTGTCCTTTTTTGCCAAAAACGGGGTTGAACTGGTCATTATCAATGGCGGAGACGGGACGGTTCAAGCAGTATTGACCCTCATTGAGCGTGCTGAGATTTTTTCCGAACCACCGCTGCTTGCCCTGCTATGCGCTGGAACCACCAGTATGCTCCCCAGAGATGTTGGTATTCCCGGGTCTTCTACGACAGGTCTGGCGCATGCTCTCCGTTGGGCAAAGAGCAGAGATTCAAGTCTGACTCTTAAACCCTGCCCGATTCTGCGGGTTCAGAGGGGAGATGGACAAACCACCCAGTGCGGAATGTTCTTTGGTGCCGGAGTTATCTGCCAGGGGATAAAAGAATTCCACCGCGGGGTTAACCCGATGGGCTGGCGGGGCCAGATCATGCCGGGGCTCACCCTGATGCAAATGGTGCTGGCTATTCTCCGTAAGAACCACGATAAAGTTCCACCTCTGTTGACCCGATCCCGGATTGATGGGCGCCCAGAGGAAGAGAGGCTGAATCTTTTTGTCCTCATCAGCACCCTCAACCGTTTGTTTTTTGGGATGCAACCCTACTGGGGAACCGAAGAAAATGCCCCATTACGCTATACCGAAGTTGCTGCTGAGCCAAAATATATGTTTCGAGTGATCCCCTCACTGTTCCGCTGGCAAAAGAATCGCTATGCGATACCTGAAAATGGTTTTGTCAGCCACAACATTCATACGGTACAATTGGAGATCGAGGGTGATTTTACCCTCGATGGGGAATTGTATGCTGTCGGACAAGGACCGCTCACCATAAGTGCAGCCGGTCCGGTCATGTTTTTATGCTGATGCAGATAGGGCAAGTTTACAGTCAATGAAAAATCTGGAACCGTCAAATATTTCGAAAAAACTTCTGGACTTGATCAAAGTACAGACGACTCAAGAGATCACCCCTGCGATCAGTACTCTGGTTGAAGCAGCCCGTGGCGACCACGGTGAGTCGGTTCGTGCAGTGCTGTTTTATGGTTCATGTCTGCGCAGCGGTGACATTGATGATGGACTGGCTGATCTTTACCTGCTGGTTGATGACTACCGCGCTGCATTTAAAAACCGGTCTCTGGCATTTTCCAACAACCTGCTCCCACCTAACGTCTTTTATCTGGAAGTTCCATTTCAGGGTCGTATCCTCCGGATGAAGTATGCCGTACTCACTCTAGCCGATTTTCGTAACGGGACAGACCGCTGGTTTCATTCCTATCTGTGGGGGAGATTCTCACAAAAATGTGGCTTGATCTACAGCCATAGTGAGGAGGTCACTGCAGAGGTAATGGAATCTTTAGCCTGTGCCGTTATGACGTTTATCGGTCATTCACTGCCGCAAATGGAATCCACCTTTAGCGCTCGGGATTTGTGGGAGCGGGGTCTTAGCCTCAGCTACCGTTCAGAACTACGGTCCGAAAATTCCGACAGAGCGGCTCGCCTGTTTGATAGTGATCCAGCTTATTATCAGGAGTTGACCCATGCGGCTTTTGAAAACAGTGGTTTTGCTGTAACCACCCAAACAGATGCCACTCCTCGCTGCTATCAAGTACATATTCCAGTGAAAGGGCGTCGTTTAAACGGATTTGCCTGGCACATCAGAGCAATCCAGGGGAAGGTGCTCTCCATTTTACGTCTGGCAAAAGGGCTCCTGACATTCAAGGGGGGAGTCGATTACATCCTCTGGAAAATAGAGCGCCATTCCGGAGCTAGAGTTGAGGTCGGACCCACCTTGAAACGCATACCACCGTTAGCAATCATGGTTATTATCTGGTGTTTATTCCGACGCGGGGCCTTCCGTTAATATTCTGCCGCAGCAGAACGCCAAGCTATCCCTCTAAAACCCTTCAACAACAAACTAGTAAACCTATATTTATTTTTTGGTTGACTAGCCTGATGTTTATCTGCTTTATTTCCATCTCCAAATCACCTCTTTTAAAAAATACTGCACCAAGGGGCAACCACATGGGCTATCTCATCGCAATCACACTTCTCTGGGCATTTTCCTTCAGTCTGATCGGTGTCTATCTGGCGG
>JAUVCS010000026.1 GCA_030590745.1 Desulfuromusa sp. | reverse complement strand
ATCCTGGAAGAAGCATATGAACTGCTTGAGGCTATTGACAACAATAATAGTGATGAAATTTGTGACGAATTGGGCGATTTATTATTTCAGGTGGTCTTCATTGCTCAGATCTTCAGTGAACAGAAAGAGTTTGGTCTGGCTGAAGTCGCTCACTCTATCGGTGAAAAGTTGCGCCGTCGACATCCACACGTTTTTGCCGATGCAAGTACCGATAACCATGCTCAACTCTGGGAAGAGGCCAAACACCGGGAACGGCTGAAAAACGGGAAAAGCAACAAACTGAAAGACTGCATCCCCGTCAACCTTCCAGCCTTAAAAAAAGCGACAAAAGTGGCAAAGCGAATCAAAACTGAAAATCAGGCGACACTTATTTCAAAGCTACAAAATAATTCTTCAAGACTTTCCAGCCTGATTGAGGAAGCTCCGGAAGATCGAAAAGTTTTTGAAATTATACTTAGTAACATCCTGTTCAACACTGTTCAACTTTCTCATTCACTGAAAATAGATGCTGAAGATTTACTCCGGCAAAAAACCATTCAGGTTATGCAGGAAATTGATCGATAAAAGATATTTTTTTAGGTCATAAATAGCGAAGTTCGTGAAAAACAATAAGTTTTACAAACTATCAACCAAGACCGTTGAAAACCTGTTGACAAAGCTGTTAAGAATATCACCAGCACACTAGAAAGAGCTCCCAACAGCAATTTGCCTATTTTTTAGTCAGTTTATTTGTCTAATATATTCAGATAGTTATCCGGGAATTGACAGACAAAATAAAAATACCATATAACTCTTATGAATAATTCACGCTTCCTTATGAAAGGTTGTCCAGATGTTTATAAAACTCCTGATAGTATTCACTATTGTACCAATAATCGAACTGTACGTTCTGATTGAAGCAGGTCGCCAGATTGGTGCAGGGGCAACCATAGGATTGATTTTTTTAACTGGAATTGCTGGCGCTTATCTGGCAAGAAGTCAGGGATTCAATTTAATAAACCGGATCCAGACAGATCTGAACCAGGGACGGATTCCAGCAGAGGAGATGATGGATGGAGTCATGATTCTATCCGGTGGCCTGCTACTTTTGACTCCAGGATTCTGTACCGATTTGTTTGGGTTCTGTCTTCTAACACCAGTGACCAGACAATTCTTCAAGGTCTGGTTGAAAAAATGGCTGGATCTCAAAATTCAGCGGGGAGAGGTTAATTTTCGGCAGTTTTGAGAAGGTCGATAGACCCCAATGGCGCTTCAAACACTATGAGAAAACAGAGAATTGCCGTGGCATCGACAATTAATTCAGGAGATCCAACTCATCCATTGTCAACATATACAGGGTTTTCTAAAATATGATGTTTAAAAAAGCCAAGGAATTACTGTTAGAAATCACGACCTCTTATTACGTAACAACTGCCACCCCTGGCGTATCTCATCGACTCTAAATAAATAACAACACCCCAGGTAGATCAGAGAGCCAACGACAACTGCAGCAGCTAAAACCAGAGATTTATTCAGCAACAAGCCACCCTGCAACCAATCCACAGAACTGAGAAGGGATGAAACAGCTAATGCCATCAGCAAACAGGCCGGTATTGCTTTCAGAATCGGCACGTAGAGAGCGCTCTGAAAAAAGGTACCCACCTTACGCTGTAACAATGCCAACAGCATGAAAGCATTGAACATGGAAGCCACGGTCAGAGCAATAGCCAACCCGACAAAGCCATAAAACTGCATTAGAACTAAACCGAGAACCAGATTGACCAGTAACGTCCAGAATGAAATTTGGACCGGTGTTCTGGTATCTTTCAGGGCATAAAAAGTTTGTGCAGCGATACGACTGTAACCGACACAAATCAGTCCTGGGGCATAACAAACCAATGCCAGGGCGGTGTTTTCAAGGGCCAGTAGGTTGAATTCACCACCGAGAAAAAACAACGAATAGATCGGCTTGGCACAAATAATCAGCCCAACAATAGCGGGCAGGGTAAACAGAGTAATCAGGGTCATAGCAAAGGTTAAAGATTGTCGCAACCCAACCTGATCATCCTCGGCGACCTGACGGCTCATCATCGGTAAAGCTGCCTGAGCCAGAGCAACAATGAAAATCCCCTGCGGGAATTCAAACAGCCGCTGTCCGTAATATAAATAGGAAACGCTCCCTTCAGGGAGAAAGGAAGCCAACAGCCTGGTCACAATGATATTGATCTGATAGATGGCAACACCAGCGATACCAGGCAGCATGAGGGTCATAATCTTGCGTAAATAAGGATCACCCCGGAAATTAAAGTCGAGCCTCAGGCGAATTTGATAACGACACAACACTGGAAATTGCATCAATAGCTGCACAACCCCACCCAGCAACACCCCAACTGCCAGGGCAAAGATTGGTTGTTCGAACAAATGCCCCATGGTCAGTGCACTGAGGATCATTGCCAGATTCAAAAACAGTGGGGAAAGAGAGGGAACAAAGAAATGCCCCCGGACATTTAAAATGCCAGTCAAGAGAGCCAGCATCGACACCAGCCCGATATAGGGAAACATGATCCGGTTCAGTTGATCGGTCAGTTGTAATTTTCCGGCGACCTGACCAAATCCGAAACCAATCCCCTGCACAATCCAGGGTGAGAGTAAAATTCCCAGAGATACGACAACCAACATAATTAACAACAATAGAGTGACACAACGGTTAGCCAACTGTTGTGCTTCTTTTTCACCACGCTGGTGAAAAACTTCCGAAAATGTTGGAACAAAGGCAGCGGTCAATGATCCTTCACCAAAAAACCGGCGCAACATATTGGGGATGGTGAATGCCATAAAAAAAGCATCGGTCATCATCCCGGCACCAAACAGGCGTGCAACGACGATATCACGGACCAGTCCGGCAATCCGGCTCAACGAAGTTGCCGATGCCATCACCATGGTTGCAGCAGCAATTTTTCTATTTCCTGTCATTCAGATATTTTAATCCTGGTTAAGAGTAAGATAACCACATGAAGATACGTCACATTTCCATTGTAATTATCATTTTCTAACTTGACAGACAATAAATTAATCATTAGTATCGCGACTCTTTGACTAAACTTGAATAAGTATCTATCTATAAAACAGGAGAAGAATTCGTGGCAAATCATAAATCAGCAGCAAAACGTAATCGCCAGAATACAGTAAAAAAAGCCCGTAATGCCCATGTCCGCTCAACCATGCGCAATCTGGTCAAACAGGTTCGAGAAGCCGTCATAGCTGGAGACAAGGAAGCAGCCCAGGCAGTT
This sequence comes from Desulfuromusa sp., assembly GCA_030590745.1. Taxonomy (GTDB): domain Bacteria; phylum Desulfobacterota; class Desulfuromonadia; order Desulfuromonadales; family Geopsychrobacteraceae; genus Desulfuromusa. Next base: position 5,421 of record JAUVCS010000026.1, on the reverse strand, counting down.
CTGGCAAAAGCTGTTCCCTACATTGACCGAACCGCAACCAAGGGAGTTATCCACAAGGCAACTGCCAGTCGTAAGATCTCTCGCTTGAACAAACTGGTCAATACTCTCGGATAAAGAGAGCCGAGGAGGCTGTCGGACCTTACTAGAATCTACTACAAAACCGCCTGTTCGGTTCATATTTTCGTATATTTTCGACAAATAGCTGTGCTATTCGCTCTCAAATCTACGAAAATCTGTCCTCGACCAGTCGATTTCTCGTTACGATCCGCAATGCCCGACAGGCTCCTGGAATCAATTAGAAACACCCTGAAGGGACTACTTTATGTGGTCCCTTTTTATTTACCCTTCTTCCGGGTCAGTTTCAAGATCAAGTTTTCAAGCAGGGCTCCAGCATTGGCACCACTCGACTTCATCGCCAGGTCGGTTTCAAGAAACAACTCAAAAGCCTGGAGGAAATCGTTTCGTGAAAACTTTTTCCCCTGCCTGATTAAGTCATCAACAACAAACGGTGGAACACCGGCAACCTTGGCAATTTCTTGCGCTGGACGATTCTTAACCTGCAACTCACGTACCTGCCAAAGTTGTCGAAAATGTCTGACCAGTAAAGAGAGAATTTTCAGTGGAGCTTCACCTGCAGCACTCAGACGCTTGACCAGTGACAATCCCTTGGCCATATCACCACGACCCACCGCTTTACCCAATTCAAAAACACTCTCAACCCGCCCCCGCGATACGACAGCCTCGACATCTTTTGTTTCAATCAGCGTGGCAGTGCCGACATAGGTCAATAATTTATCCAGCTCCACATGAATCTCGTGGAGATTCCCATCCACCATCAGACAGAAAAGATCCAACCCATCACTGCTTATCTGCACGTTCTTCGGCTCGAGAATTTGACGGATATAGCTGGGAATTTCTCTGACAGAGAGGGGTTTAAACTCAATAAGAGTTCCACTTTTTTTAAATTGTTGAAAAAATTTACGCCGGTTATCAATTTTATCGGCAATAAATAACAGACAGGTTTCTGGCACCGGATTTTGCAGATAGGGAATTAATTTTTCCAGCTCGACTGCCGGCAGCAGGTGTGCTTCCTTGACCGTCACCAGCTTTTTTTCAGCAAAAACCGGGTAAGTCATTGCTGCTTCAAGAATCAGCTCTGCCGTAACCTGCTTTCCATAAAACTGATGATCGTTGAAATCATCTTTGCTATTGGGTAAGACCGCGTTTCTGACAGAACGTGCGGCACGTTGGACAAGGTAGGATTCCTGACCGGAGAGGAAAATAAGTTCCGGAATCTGCTGCGCACGCAACCGGCGATCTAACTCAGCGGCATTCATCAATTAAAAGTCATCAAGCAAGCGAGAAAGAAGTTCTTCAGATAAACGGAGAACTATCTGCTGTAATGCCTGTTGCCGGGAAAGATCCTGGATGTTCTTATCACTTGAAGCTCGATACACCTCTTTCCAACTGAGAGACCCTTCCCAAAGCAGTTGATTAGTCTCAACCTGACGTAACTCAACATCGATATCTATTGTCGAATAATAGCTGCCAATATCATCACCACGATCATATGAAAGGGATTGGTTTTTATAATTGCGCACCGTCCCCAGCAGGATAGCATCTGCATCCTTTTGTTTTTCAACCTGGCGGACATTATTATTCCGTGAAAAAACTTCACTGACCTGACTGGCAAACTTGGTTTCAAGGCGTGGTTCATTGGTCTTGTTGACAAAAAGCGGAATATAGAGTGTTTCAACTCCTCCAGGCAGATTGCCGCCGTAACCAGAGAAGTGATAACCACATCCTGATAAGCATAGCAATAGCACAAGACAACTGAAAAATTTCATCAGCCCACCACAATATTGATCAGTCGACCGGGAACAACAATAACTTTGCGCAGCTGTTTCCCGGCAATAAAACGTTGAACATTGGGTTCGGACAAGGCCTCTGTTTCGATAGATTGTGAATCTGCAGCAACTGCTACGTTAATTTTACCCCGGACTTTACCGTTGACCTGCACAACCAGGGTGATTTCTGCAGCAACCAAAGCAGATTCGTCCCAACTTGGCCAGCCGGAACTTTCAACACTTTGCTGATGTCCTAACAACTGCCAGAGTTCTTCACAGATATGCGGAACAAATGGATTCAACAGAGAGACAACTGCCTCCAACGCTTCACGCAAAACTCCAGGGTTTTCCTGCCGTGATTTAAATGAGTATATTGCATTCACCAGCTCCATAATGGCAGCAATCGCAGTATTAAAGTGAAAACGACCATCCACATCCTCAGTCACTTTTTTGATTGTCTGATGAGTTTTACGCCGTAATTCTGCTGCGTCTCCGCTGACGGTATTGGGAATTGCAGTATTTTTTATCAGTTCCAGATTATCACTAACCGCTCGCCAGACCCGATTGAGAAAGCGGAAGCACCCTTCCACCCCCTGCTCGTTCCACTCCAGATCTTTTTCTGGGGGAGCGGCAAATAGTGAAAATAACCGTGCAGTATCTGCACCGTACTGATCAATCAGTTGATTTGGATCAACGACATTCTTTTTCGACTTAGACATTTTCTCGGTGCGACCCAATTCGACCAGTTGACCACAAATAGTGCACTTTCCATCCTCTACTTGCTCAGGATACAACCAACCATGCTCAGGACAACGCTGGGTTTCCTTACAGACCATTCCCTGGGTCAGCAAATTGGTAAATGGCTCATCGACATCCAGCATTCCTAAATCCCGCAAAATTTTGGTATAGAATCGAGCATAGAGGAGATGCATGACAGCGTGTTCAATCCCACCAATATATTGATCCACCGGCAACCAGTGATTAGCGGCCTGCTTATCTAACGGGCCATCAGTATAATCGGGGCAAGTATAGCGGGCAAAATACCAGGAGCTTTCGACAAAAGTATCAAAAGTATCCGATTCACGCTTCGCCGGCTTCCCACATTTCGGGCAGGCAACCTGCAAAAAATCTTTGTGTCGAGCTAGAGGTGATCCCCCTTCGCCGGTCAATTCAACATCCGTTGGCAATATTACGGGCAACTCTTCTTCTGGAACAGGAACCGCACCACAGCTGTCACAATAGATAATCGGGATCGGTGTTCCCCAATAGCGCTGCCTCGACACACCCCAATCACGCAAACGGTAATTGACTGTCTTGCGCCCCTCACCGCGCTCATCCAGGAAAGCTGCGATCTGCTCTTTTGCTGATTCGTTATCTACACCATCAAATTGACCGGAATTGGTCAACAAACCAGGATCGGTAAACGCCTCAGCCAGCTGATCAGCAACCAAATCTTCCCCTTCGGGTTGAATAACCACTCTGATTGGTAACTGGTATTTTTTTGCAAATTCAAAATCACGTTGATCGTGGGCAGGAACCGCCATAACAGCACCCGTGCCGTAGCCCATCAATACAAAGTTGGCGAGAAAGACTGGTATTTTTTCATTATTCAGGGGATTGATACAGTATGAACCGGTAAAAATCCCTATTTTTTCAAGATTACCGCTGGTTCTGTCAGCCTTATCCTGACGTTCCACCGCAGCAATGAACTTATTAACTTCTTCTTCCTGCTCAGCAGTCACTAACGATTTTACTAAAGGGTGTTCTGGAGCCAGACTCATAAAAGTTGCACCGAACAAAGTATCCGGGCGGGTAGTAAAAACCTTGACCTTCTCAGTTGTATCAGCTACTGGAAATTCAATTTCACAACCGTAGCTTTTACCAATCCAGTTGCGCTGCATCGACAATACCCGTTCAGGCCAACCAGATAATTTATCAGTCCATTCCAGAAGTTCATCAGCATAATTAGTAATTTTAAAAAACCACTGTTCCAGTTCTTTCGGCTGAACCAGATTATGACAGCGCCAACAACAACCATCTTCAACCTGCTCATTGGCAAGTACAGTCTGACAATCCTCGCACCAGTTCACCGAAGAACCTTTTTTATATGCCAGACCCTTCTCAAACATCTTCAGAAAAACCAGTTGCTCCCAGCGATAATAATCGACATCACAAGTGGCAAACTCTCGCTGCCAATCGTATGAGAGACCAATTCTTTTCAACTGTTTCCGCATGCTGTCAATATTTTCGTAAGTCCATTTAGCCGGGTGGATTTTATGCTCAATCGCAGCATTTTCTGCTGGCATCCCAAAAGCATCCCAACCCATTGGGTGGAGAACATTGAACCCTTGCATCCGCTTAAAACGAGCAACAACATCACCTATTGCATAGTTGCGAACATGACCCATATGAATACGACCGGATGGATATGGAAACATTTCCAGGAGATAATATTTTTCTTTTTCAGAATCCATGGAAGCACAAAAAGACTGCTCGTCCTGCCAGACTTGTTGCCACTTGGATTCAACATTTTTTGGATTGTAGTAGTTTTCCATAGGTCCTCCGCAACGGGCAGCGGCACCGTCACCTGTCAAAATAGAGTATATACACGAAAACCGGCAAAGGCCGGTATCGTTATGAGCAAAGTATTGTGGGGAAGAGTCTTCCTACTATATGTCATTGTATCGGCAACAGAGCCGAGTCACAATAGAACTGTCTAACTATTTAGCCCGGTAAGTGATACGACCACGGGTCAGATCATAGGGGGACAATTCAACTGTCACCCGGTCACCAGGAAGAATACGGATATAATATTTGCGCATCTTACCGGAGATATGAGCCAAAACCACGTGGTCATTATCAAGCTTCACCCGAAACATAGCATTAGGCAATGGCTCTACAACGATCCCCTCTACTTCAATTGCTTCTTCTTTTGCCAACTTTTCCTCCTGATTATAAAAAATCAAACTAAAAATTAATGGGGTTATATTACATGTTCAACCAAGGCTGTCAAGCCCAAGAACAAGGCTCAGCTCTGCTGATATTCGGGATCAAGCAGCTTGCGTACAACTTCTATAAGGTGAGTCGTCTGCAGCGGTTTGGTGATATACTCATTAGCTCCAACTGCAATGGCCCGTTCCCGGGTCATATCTGAACCTTCTGTCGTAATAACAATGATGGGGAGTTTCATGTAAAGAGTATCATTACGAATCAAACTGACCAGCTTCAAACCATCCATCATCGGCATATTGATGTCGGTCAAAAGGAGGTCGTACTTCTCGCTGGATAGCTGTTTCAGCGCAGCAACTCCGTCACCTGCCTCAGTAATTTCCAAATTGGGCAGACGTTGCAGGGCATAAATAATCAGCTGCCGCATTGTCGGTGAGTCATCAACGACCAGTATCTTGGCAGAATACATTTTTTACAAACTCCATCAACAAGTCTAACTAACAATTCCAGGGTCGTTTTCTGACCAGATTTTTAATTTCGATTTAACAACTGCTCAATCGATGCCATCACCATCGCCGACTTAAAAGGTTTTGTTATATATTGATCAGCACCAACCTCTTCACTA
>JAUVCS010000181.1 GCA_030590745.1 Desulfuromusa sp. | reverse complement strand
AGAAAAAATCACCCTATAGAAGGCGTGAATGGATACTGGTTTTATTAGCGGTCCTTCTGATACTTTTTATTCCTCAACTCGAAAGCCGCCTGGTAGAATTAACCTCTCAACTCCAAATCAGCAACAGCACTATCACCCTTGCCGTTATTAACCTGAATATACTTCTGGTACTGCTGTTTCTATTTCTCATTTTTCGTAACATCTTCAAGTTAATTCTCGAACGACGCCGTGGGGTTCCTGGTTCTAAACTCCGCAGCAAACTTGTTGGTGCATTCATTGCATTGTCGCTGGTTCCGACGATGCTGTTATTTTTTGTTTCCGCAGGCTTTATCAGTAGCAGTATCGATAGCTGGTTCAATAATCAGGTGGAAAAAGCCCTTGATGAGTCGCTTGAAGTTGCACAAACATACTACCGAAATTCAGAGGCTAACGCCCTCTATTATGCAGATCAGTTGAGTACTCGAATCAAAGCAGGTAAACTTCTCAATGAAGAAAATCTGCCGCAATTGAAACAGTTGATCAAAGATAAACAGGAGGAATATAACCTTGGGATTGTTGAAGTTTTCTCAGCAACACATGAAGAATTAGTCAGAGTTGCCAACCCCAAACTACCCATCATTAAAATTACCACGGCAACATCTGACCCGGTGCGGGAAGGACTTCAAGGTATCCGTTTTTCGCAAATAACTCCGGTTGGAAAAGCAGATTTGATTCGCGGAATTGTCCCGGTTCAATCCAACTGGGATCCAAATGATATTGTCGGAGTTGTTGTCGTCAACTATTATGTTCCCTACTCTTTGATCAATAAGATGAAAGAAATTTCATCATCTGTAGATCAATACAAGCTGACTAAATCGATAAAAGGGCAGATACAACAGAGCTATGTCATTGTTTTACTACTGATAGCCCTGGTTATTATTTTTCTGGCAACCTGGTTTGGTTTCCATCTGGCCAGAGGAATCACTGTTCCGATTCAAGAATTGGCAATAGCAACCACCAAAGTTGCATCTGGTGACCTGGATATTCGACTGAAAACTCGCAGTACTGACGAAATAGGGACGTTAGTTAAGGCCTTCAACAAGATGACGGCTGACTTACGTCAGGGGCGTGCCGAAGTTATTACTGCCAATCAGGAGTTGAAAAGTTCAAACCTTGAGTTGGATCGCCGCCGAGACTACATGGAAATAGTCCTGGCCAATGTAACTGCTGGCGTCATCTCTATTGACCGCTCAGGTTATCTGACAACGATCAATAAATCAGCTGAAAACCTGCTTCACTTTAACGCTGATAAAATGCTCGGCAAAGATTTCCGGGAGGTCATTCCAGATAGCTATATGCCGCAAATCATGGAACTGCTGAAAGAGCTGTTCTATTCAGAACGGGGAACGGTACGACAGCAAATGACTATTCCCATCGGAAGCGATAAATATACCCTGATGCTCAACTTAACGACTCTGCGCGATAAGCAGAATAACTTTCTGGGGACGGTTATTGTATTTGATGACCTGACTCAACTTTACAAAGCTCAGCGCATGGCAGCCTGGAGAGAGGTGGCAAGGCGTATTGCTCACGAAATAAAGAACCCATTGACTCCCATCCAGTTATCCGCTCAACGCCTGCGGCGGCGCTACTTAAAGCAGTTTGATGATGATGATCACGTTTTTGATGATTGTACCAGGATGATCAGCGATCAAGTTGATGAGTTAAAAAACCTGGTCAATGAATTTTCCAACTTTGCCCGAATGCCTGCGAGTAAACCGAGTGAAAATAACTTCAACGAGGTGATGAGTGAATGTTTTGCTTTGTACAAACAAGCGCATAAGAATATCACTTTTCAGCTATTGCTGGATCAGCACCTTCCAGACACCAAATTTGATCGGGAACAAATTCGAAGAGTTATTATCAACCTGTTGGAAAATTCCGTTGCTGCAATCGCAGGTGAAGGAACAATTTGGCTTAAGTCGGCCTACAATCATGAGCTACAGATTATTACTCTCAAAGTTGCTGATTCTGGTTGCGGTATTCCATCAGAGGACAAGGCAAGGTTATTTGAACCCTATTTTTCAACTAAAAAAACCGGAACTGGTTTGGGGTTGGCCATAGTATCCACCATTATTACCGACCATAATGGCTATATTCGTGTTAGAGATAATAGTCCCCGGGGTTCAATTTTCATCATTGAGCTCCCTGCTACGGACAGTTAACACGGCAAAAAAGGAGATTTTAAATGAAAAACATTCTCATCGTTGATGATGAAAATAGTATCCGTCAAAGTCTGGAAGGGATCCTTGAAGATGAAGGATTTCGAACCTCTTTTGCAGCCACAGGAGAAGAATGTCTCAGTTTGATCCAGAAAGAAGATCCAGACTTGATCCTGCTCGATATCTGGATGCCGGGTATCGATGGACTGAAAACACTTAAAAAAATCAAACAGATACGACCCAATCAGTTAGTCGTCATGATGAGTGGTCATGGTTCCATTGAAACTGCTGTCAAAGCAACCCGCCTTGGTGCCTTCGATTTTATTGAGAAGCCACTCTCTATTGAAAAGGTTTTACTGGCAATTAAAAATGCCATGAAAATTGGTCAGTTGGTTGCTGAAAACAAGGTGCTAAAAGAAAAGATTGGTCGTGATTATCAGATGATCGGTAACAGTCAAGTGATAGACCGATTGAAGCAACAGATTAAACTGGCGGCACCAAGCTCTGGATGGGTGCTCATTTCTGGAGAAAATGGGACTGGAAAAGAGCTGGTTGCAAGGGCAATTCATCGCCAATCAAACCGTTCAGATAAACCCTTCATTGAAGTCAACTGTGCAGCTATTCCCGAAGAACTTATTGAATCCGAGCTTTTTGGTCACGAAAAAGGATCATTTACAGGCGCTACAGTGGCACGTAGAGGGAAATTTGATCAAGCAAATGGCGGTACACTTTTTCTTGATGAAATCGGTGATATGAGTTTAAAAACTCAGGCCAAGATTTTACGGATATTACAGGAGCATAAATTCGACCGGGTTGGTGGAAATAAAACGATTAATGTTGATGTTCGAGTGATTGCAGCAACCAACAAAGATCTTCCAAAAGAAATAAAATCTGGAAACTTCAGGGAAGATCTGTATTTCCGCCTTAATGTTCTCCCTTTCTCGGTTCCACCATTACGCAATCGCAAGGATGATATTCCCCGACTCTGTAAACACTTCCTGCAGTTTTTTTGTGGCAAAGAGAGTCGCGAAATAAAATCGATCTCCAAAGATGCGTTAAATTTGTTGTTAGCCTACAACTGGCCAGGAAACGTCAGAGAACTCAAGAATTTAATCGAGAGATTGGTTATCATGACCCCGGGACAGCTTATTAACCTCTCTGATCTCCCCCACGGGATTAACCAGCACAGAAAAGGAAATGAACT
>JAUVCS010000167.1 GCA_030590745.1 Desulfuromusa sp. | reverse complement strand
TTTGGTTAACCGGTTCTGCCAAGAGTATATAAATTCTCTATGAATAGCAAGATATCAGGCTGTTGAAAAAACTATCTGCATTGCGATTGCTGTGTTGAAAGTTGCCTCAAAATGGTCATTTACTGTGTGTAAACTGCGTTTTTTCGGCAATTTTCGCCTTGCACTCAAGCCCTCGACAACGTTTTTCAACACCCCGATAGAGTCGTTAGCAGATTTCCAGAGAGGAGAAAGTTACTCAATTTTTCTGGCTAGAACTTCACGCGGTTTGCCACTGCCATCGGATGGACCAACAATCCCTTCCTGTTCCATCCTCTCAATCATTCTGGCGGCACGATTATAACCAACCCTCAGGCGGCGCTGGACCATGGAAATAGATGCCTGACGGCTGTCGGTCACAATCTTTACGGCATCGTCCCAGAGAACATCATACTCTTCATCGGGGGCATCAGTCCCCGCGGCAGGGGGGGCTTTCAGGATCGATTTATCGTAACTTGGCGTCCCCTGTTTGGAGAGAAAATCAACGACTCGCTGAACTTCCAGTTCAGAAACAAACGCTCCATGAACCCGCTGCAGATAGCCAACTCCTGGTGGAAGAAACAACATGTCTCCCATTCCGAGCAGGGTTTCGGCACCCATTGAATCGAGGATCGTCCGCGAATCGGTACGGGAGAAAACTTTGAAGGAGATACGGGTTGGAAAGTTAGCCTTAATCAGCCCGGTGATAACATCAACACTGGGACGCTGGGTGGCGAGGATTAAATGGATTCCGGCAGCTCGTGCCATCTGTGCCAGGCGGGCGATTGATTCCTCAATCTCACGACCAGCAACCATCATCAAATCGGCGAGTTCATCAACGATAACAACAATATAAGGGAGGTGAGAGTGTTCAAGTTCCTCTTCTGCTTCAACGAATACAGGGGGGTCCATCTCTGCGTCAAGAAAATCTTCAACGGGTTCAGGCTCTGGTGGGAGGTTTTCGGCATCTTTCGCCTCTTTAGCCAACTTACGGTTGTATCCATCAAGGTTGCGAACCCCTTTGGTTGCCATCAGTTGATAGCGGCGTTCCATTTCCCGAACCGCCCAGGCAAGAGCTAGCGCTGCTTTTTTCGGATTGGTGACAACCGGTAGTAGCAGGTGGGGAATTCCTTCGTAGATCGACAGTTCCAGCATCTTCGGGTCAATCATGATGAGTCTTATATCATCAGGCTTTGCACGGTAAAGCAGTGAAAGAATAATGGTATTAATTGATACCGATTTGCCACTTCCCGTTGACCCGGCCACCAGCAAGTGGGGCATTTTGGCCAGATCAGAGACGACCACCTGGCCGAAAATATCTTTACCCAGCGCCATTGGCAACTTACCACTTGTTTTGCGGAAGGCTTCCGAGTCGATAATTTCCTTCAGGTAGACAATTTCACGGTCCTTATTGGGGATTTCAATACCAACGACACCCCGTCCGGGGATTGGGGCGACAATCCGGATTGAAACCGCCTGTAGTGCCATCGCCAAATCATCTTGCAGATTGGAAATTTTATTAACCTTGACCCCGGGAGCCGGGGCGAATTCATACATGGTGACAACCGGGCCGGGTTTAACTTCAACCACGTCCCCTTCAACCCCAAAATCGAGGAGTTTCTTTTCCAGCATCCTGGCCGCCATGGTCAGACTGTCACGGTCGATTGGTTTGGGCTCGCCACCATCATGATTCAGCAGTGAGGAGCCCGGCATATGATAAGTTCCGGGAGCCTCCAGAAAGGAGAATGCAACCTGATTTTCTTCATCTGTGGTCTTTTTCTGTTTCTTCCCTTTTGGATTCTTTGTTGTGATCAGCTTTTTAGGTTCAGGTTCAATAATTGTGGGAGTATGGATCTCCAATATCTGTTTTTCTTTTTTGCGCAGCTCTTTCCGTGCATTACGGGTTTCACGGCGCTGCTCCATGCGGCGGCCCCAACGTTCCATAATCCCATCAAAAAATAGCACTAGAGAAAAACGTGTCGACAGGATTAGTGAGACGAGGAAAAAGACGACAAGAACAATGGCCGCACCACCAGTATTGAGGTATCGGGAGAGAAGTTGTTCCAAAACTCGCCCGATTGCTCCACCGGCCTCATTGATCTGGCTGCCAAACAGTGGAACAGTGGTAAATTTGAGTGCCAGTAATCCCCCAATGGTTATCTGCAGGATCAAAAAAGCGACCAGCCGAATAAAACGGAAATGGACTTCGCGAAGCTTCAACCAGCGCCAGGCCAGGTTGAGACAACCGAGGGGCCAGAGCAGGGCGGTCAGACCAAAGGTCTGATAAAGAAGATCTGCCAGGTAGGCACCAAAGACTCCAACCAGGTTATTGATCTGGTCAGGGTTGAGATTGTTGTTGAATGAGGGATCGTCATTACTGTAACTGCCGAGACAGACCAGGAGAAAAATTCCCAGAGCCAGCCAGATCAGCCCAAGAATTTCTTTACGCATCCAATTTTCTGTGGGAACTTCTGGAATTTCTTTGCTCATAAATACAGACTTTTCAATTGGTTGAGGTGGGTCAAAAGTCACTGATTATGGGAGAATAGCCGATTATTGTTGCCGTGTGCCAGCTAAAAACTTTTATAGTTGTAAAATAAGGGGAAGAATTAAAGGTCGTCTGGCAATTCGCTTGTTGAAACAACGCCGCAATGTTTTACGGACTTCAACACGCAGTTCTTCCCAATCGCTGAGCATTTCCTGACTGTGTTCCTGCAACAGGTTACAGACTGCCTGCTTTGCTTCGGCCAGCAGGATATCACTCTCCTGGTTCTCTTCCGGGACAAATCCTTTACTGAAAATTTCCGGGCCATGGACAATTTCCCCCGTTGACTGGTTAATTGCCAACATCAGGATAACCAGACCATGGTTGGCTAAATGGCGTCGATCTCGCAGTTCCATTTTGCCGACATCGCCAACCCCTTTACCATCGACCAACACTCGACCGGTTTCAAAACTTTCCCCTAAGCTGAGTCCTTCGGTACCGACGATGAGTTTTTGACCATTTTCAAGAACCCGCGTGTTCTCCGGTGGCAGACCCATTTCGATAGCCAACTGTTTATGTTTGACCAGATGGCGATACTCACCGTGGATCGGGACAAAGTATTTTGGTTTGACGAGATTGTGCACCAGCTTCAACTCTTCTCGGCTGGCATGTCCGGAGACATGAATTTCACTGGTTTTTTCGTAAAATACCTCAGCTCCACGGCGGTACAGGTTATTAATCAAATCGCTGATGGCTTTTTCATTACCGGGGATAAACTTTGATGACAGGATAACTGTGTCACCTGGTTCTAATTCGATCTGTTTGTGATCTCCCAGAGCAATCCGCATCAGGGCACTCAATGGTTCTCCCTGACTGCCCGTAGTAATGATCAGAACCTGCTCCGGTGGCAGATCGCGCATTTCCCGCAGAGTCATGAATTGTTCCTCTGCGATAGTCAGATAGCCCAACTGCCGGGCAATATCAACATTGCTGACCATGCTGCGACCATTGATCAAAAGTTTTCGACCA
>JAUVCS010000244.1 GCA_030590745.1 Desulfuromusa sp. | reverse complement strand
GCGCTAACCCGAATTAAAATTTGTGGGATCACTAATCGGGAGGATGCCCTCTGTGCTGTTGACGCGGGTGCCGATGCTCTCGGGTTTGTCTTTTATGAACAGAGTCCCCGCTATGTTCTTCCGGAGAGGGTCAGGGAGATTATTTCGCTGTTGCCCCCTTTTGTGACAACGGTGGGTTTATTTGTTAACGCAAGCTCTGACACAATTCGACAAACGATGCGGATGGCCGGGTTAGGGGTTGTCCAACTTCATGGTGACGAATCGCCAGAAGATTGTCATTTGAACCGATATCCGGTCATTAAAGCAATGCGCGTCAGGGATGCGGACTCTTTGGCTGGAGTTGATCGGTTTCGGGTATCGGCATTGCTGTTGGATGCCTGGAACGATCAACACTATGGTGGCACCGGGGAGAGCTTTGACTGGCAGTTGGCGAAAAGTTTAACCGCCAGACAGCCGCTGATTCTTGCTGGCGGTTTGAATCCGGATAACGTTGCAGCGGCGATACGGGTTGTGAACCCCTATGGCGTTGATGTTTCCAGTGGGGTTGAAGAACGCCCCGGGCATAAAGATCACACTAAATTGCGTAAATTTATTCAGCAGGTGAGAGAAATATGAATTATCAGTACCCCGATGAACGTGGTCATTTTGGCGAATATGGTGGGCGCTATGTGGCAGAAACTCTGATGCCGGCACTGCTGGAACTGGAGGATGCCTATACGGAGGCGAGCCAGGATCCGGAGTTTCAGCGGGAATTCAAGTATTACTTGAAACATTATGTTGGCCGTCCCAGCCCCCTCTATTATGCTGAACGGTTGACCCGGGAGTTGGGCGGGGCAAAAATTTATCTGAAACGGGAAGACCTGAATCATACCGGTGCCCATAAGGTCAACAACACCGTTGGTCAGATTCTGCTGGCGCGGCGAATGGGAAAGAAAAAATTGATTGCCGAAACAGGTGCCGGTCAACACGGCGTTGCCACCGCAACAGTTGCTGCTCTGTTTGGGATGGAATGTGAAGTTTTCATGGGCAAAGAGGATATCCGGCGTCAGTCTCTGAATGTCTTTCGGATGAAATTGCTGGGTGCCAAAGTGTATGAAGTAACCAGCGGGACGGCAACCCTGAAAGATGCGATGAACGATGCCCTGCGCCATTGGGTGACCCATGTCCGTGATACCTTCTATGTGATTGGTACCGTTGCCGGGCCGCATCCCTACCCGCTACTGGTGCGTGATTTTCAGTCGGTCATCGGCATCGAAGCCAAGCAGCAACTGCAGGAAGCAGAAGGGCGGTTGCCGGATGTAGCGATTGCCTGTATTGGTGGTGGTTCTAATGCGATGGGGTTGTTCTATCCTTTTATTGATGATCCTTCGGTAAAACTGCTTGGAGTCGAAGCTGCGGGTTTCGGGGTCGAAACTGGCAAGCATGCCGCATCGATATCTGCTGGATCGCCGGGGGTTCTACACGGGAACAAAACCTATTTGTTGCAGGATGAAGATGGTCAGATCCAGCATGCTCATTCGATCTCTGCCGGACTTGACTATCCGGGAGTCGGTCCGGAGCACTCTCATCTGAGCGATATCAAAAGAGCCGAATACGTATCGATTACCGATGCTGAGGCACTGGAAGCTTTCCAGAAACTGACCCATATTGAAGGGATCATCCCGGCACTCGAAAGTGCTCATGCGATTGCCCAGGTGATGAAACTTGCACCCACCCTTCCATCCGATAAGATTTTGCTGGTCAATTTGTCGGGACGTGGAGATAAAGATATTCATACGGTAGCGGACGCATTAGGAGTTGAATTGTAATGAAATTTACTGAGTTAAATTTACCAGACGTTGTCCAGCAGGGGGTTTTTGCTGCTGGTTTTGAATCTTTGACCCCGGTACAGGAAAAATCGATCCCTCTGGCTTTAGCCGGGAAAGATGTTGCTGCTCAGGCGCAGACCGGTACCGGTAAAACTGCGGCTTTTCTGATTTCCCTCTTTTGTCGTCTGCTCGATAACCAGAATGCTACCAGCAACAACCCCCGTGCTCTGGTGATGGCGCCAACCCGTGAACTGGTAGTACAGATCTGTAAAGATGCTGAATTGCTTGGTCAACATACCGGGCTTAAGGTGCAACCGATTTTTGGTGGGGTTGATTATGAAAAACAGCGGCAGGCTCTCAAGGATGGTGTCGACATCATTGTGGCAACGCCGGGACGCCTGATCGATTATTTCAAGCAACGGGTATTCTCAATGAACCGGGTCGAAGCATTGGTGATCGATGAAGCTGATCGCATGTTTGATATGGGGTTTATCAAGGATCTGCGTTTTATCTTGCGTAAACTCCCCCCATTTGAGAAGCGCCAGACGATGCTTTTTTCTGCAACTCTGTCTGGTCAGGTGATGGAACTTGCTTATGAGTTTATGAATCTGGCTGAACGGGTAGAAATTGCCCCGGAAAAGGTCACGGCTGACGGGATAGATCAGATTCTCTATCATGTCTCCAGACGGGAAAAATTCGCCCTTCTCCTTGGTTTGATGAAGCGGGATACCGGGATGGAGAAGGTGATGCTGTTTGTTAATACTAAAGTGGAAGCTGAGCG
>JAUVCS010000271.1 GCA_030590745.1 Desulfuromusa sp. | reverse complement strand
TGCACCGTCAGTTTGATGTTGATGGCCATTGGTGGACTGTTCAACGCCGGGCTGGTTGAATGGGTCAGCTCCATGACTTATCAGGCCGCCTCCGGTGCCGGGGCACCAAATATGCGCGAACTGTTGTCACAAATGGGAACCTTGAACGACTGTGTTGCCAAAGAGCTACAGAGCCCGGGATCTGCAATTCTGGAAATCGTTAGAAAAGCGACCGCAACCCTGCGCAGTGATGAATTTCCTAAATCTGAATTTTGATTTCCACTGGCTGGCAGTGTTCTTCCCTGGATCGATCGCGAAGTAGAAGATGGTCAAAGTCGTGAAGAGTGGAAGGGGATTGCTGAAACCAATAAAATTCTCAACAACCAGACCCCGATTCCGATTGATGGGATCTGTGTTCGCATCGGTTCAATGCGCTGTCACAGTCAGGCTCTGACGATCAAATTAAATAAGGATCTGCCGATTGAGGAGATTGAGACACTAATCGCAGAGGGGAATCAGTGGGCTAAGTTGATTCCTAATAACAAAGTTGACACGTTGGAACAATTGACTCCTGCTGCGGTTTCCGGAACTCTTGAAATCCCTGTTGGCCGGGTGCGTAAGATGCACATGGGTCCGGAGTATCTCTCGGTTTTCACCTGTGGTGATCAATTGCTCTGGGGAGCGGCCGAACCACTCCGACGGATGTTACGGATTCTGGCGGATAAATAAAGTTGATAACTATTCCGCATAATTATTAGTAAACTCGGGACTGTCCCCAGATCCATCGGGGGCTGTCCCAGATGTTTACGGGCTATGAAACTGCGGTGGTTCGCGTCCCAAGTTTTTACCGTATTCCGGGGACACGTAACGAGTACATGTCCCCGGAATACTCCACTGATTCAGATATTATATAAAAATAACGCCCCTGACTGATGTCAGGGGCGTTGAAAATTTGTCAAACTTTTCGCAGCTGGGTCGAAATAAAAACAAAAAGCACTGAATATAGAAAAGAGGACAACAGATATTTTCAACCGGGTTATTTTGTTTTTCGTTGTAGCCGCAATCACTCTGGTCACAGGCCGTGACTTTAAAGAGGTTACAGCACCTCTTCAATCGCCGGCAGATCCAACCCAAATGCCTTATGCAGCACCCGCACCGCCAGCTCAGTATATTTTGCATCAACTATGCAGGACACCTTGATCTCGCTGGTTGAGATCATCTGGATATTGATTCCGTCCTGCGACAACGCTCCAAACATGGTACTCGCTACACCAGCATGAGAACGCATCCCAACCCCGATAATTGATACTTTAGAAATCTCAGTATCGAAACTGACCCCGCGAGCCTTGATTTTGTCGGCGACCTTTTCAACAATCGCCACTGCTTTTTTACAATCCCCTTTGGGTACAGTAAAGGTCAAATCTGTTGCGCCCTGATGGGAAATATTCTGGATAATCATATCGACGGTGATCTCGTTATCACTCAGCGGTGTAAATATCTGTGCGGAAACACCCGGCTGATCCGGCACACCAAAAATACTGATTTTTGCTTCATCCTTGTTAAAAGCCACACCTGAAACCAATACGGTTTCCATATCTTTATCCTCCTTCATCACCAGCGTACCCTGCTTATCGTGAAAACTGGAACGCACATGAATGACAACGTTATATTTCTTGGCAAATTCAACACTGCGAATTTGCAGAACTTTTGCCCCGAGAGATGCCATTTCAAGCATTTCATCGTAGGATATCTTTTCTATCTTACGTGCTTCTGGAACCATTCTCGGGTCGGTGGTATAGACCCCATCGACATCGGTATAAATTTCACAGACGTCCGCTTTCATGGCTGCTGCAACTGCCACCGCCGAAGTATCGGAGCCACCGCGACCAAGGGTGGTAATATTGCCCTCACCATCGGTTCCCTGAAATCCGGCAACAATAACAATA
>JAUVCS010000029.1 GCA_030590745.1 Desulfuromusa sp. | reverse complement strand
ATCATCCTTGGAATTGGAAGCTTTACTTTCGGATTCAACTATTTCAATATCCATTTCACCAAACATGCTCATTACATCTTCAAGTTGCTCTGAGGACACCATATTAGCCGGCAACATGTCATTCACCTCGTCATAGGTAAGGAAACCCCTCTCCTTCCCCATGTCGATCAGTTGCTGAATTTCATCCGGGTTTATTTTTTTAGCCATTATTGCACCGTTCTCCTCTGCCGCCTGAACATATTCTGACTCATATATATTTACGTAAGTGTAACGACTACTTTAGATTTGTAAACTCTTTCAACGAATCTTTTATATCTTCTGTCTCTCCACCCTGTTCATATTGACGAATTTTGGCCATCGACTCCATCCGTTGCCGCTTGATCTGCTCTTGCTGTAACGCCCTCAGACAATCATTGAAGATAGCATCCACATTCTCACAGAACTGCCCCTGGTCAAAGCTGGACAATTCGCTCAACAATAAGATTTTACCGGGGTCAAGCTGAGCAACCAATGCTTCCATATCAAAACCGCTAGCGGTTTCGTGAGCCAATAACACCTCAGCCATCACCAAAGCATCCTGATGATGAAGATTCTCCAAACCACCAGATTCTATGATCTTTTTTACCGGAACATGATTTTTCAATAAAAGACACAGCAAGTTTTTTTCAGAGGGGCTCCAACCTGGCTTTGCTTTAACTGTTTTCACCCGACCAGAATAAACATCCCCAGCAGTTCCTGAAAAAGTATCTTCCGGGGGAGGATATTCCTCCGGTATCGGCACTGATGTATAAGTTTTCTTTTTCTGCCGTCTCTCCCCTGAACCCTTTGTCCTCACCTCTTTCAGCTGCTCCAGATCAATACCGCTGCGCTGCGCTAACTCTTTCAGATAAAGGTCCTGCTCCAGCTCACTGCTGAGTCCGGAAATCTGCTCAACAATCTTTTCTGCTGCCCGAGCCTTCTGCTCAATCCCACTCCCCGCTTCAGTCAGAAGATCATCAATAAACAGATCCATCACCGAACGGGCTTTTTCAAGCCGGAGACGAAAAGCTTCGGCCCCTTCCCGCTGGATAAAAGAGTCTGGATCATCACCACTGGGCAGCTCGATCACCGCCGCTGGGAGTCCCTCTTCCTGCAATACCGTCATCGCCTTAAAGGTTGCCTTTTTTCCTGCGCTATCCTGATCAAACAGCAATACCACCCGCTGAATATAACGCTTGAGAATTCGTGCATGTTCTACAGTTAAAGCCGTGCCGCAGGTTGCAACAACCTGGGGAAATCCAGCGCGAAACAACGCCAGCTGATCAAAGTAACCTTCAACTAATAGAACTTCCCCACTCTGTCGCATCGCCTGACGGGCTTGATAGAGCCCAAACAGAACCCGCCCTTTATGGTAGATTGGCGATTCCGGCGAATTGATATATTTCGGTTTACTGTCATCCAGAACCCGCCCAGCAAAAGCGACAATCTGACCCGACAGATCACAAACCGGAAAAATTAAGCGGCCACGAAACAGGTCATAGTCACCACGCCCCTGCTTTCCCGGTCGAATCAATCCCAGAGTCCGGGCATCAGCAGCGGTAATCCCCTCCTCTTCCAGATGTTTTTTCAACCCTTCCCAGGAATCAAGGGCAAAACCAATTTGATATTCTCCGGCAGCCTTACGCCCGTAGCCACGGGTTTTCATATAGGTTCTTGCTACAGCACCAGCCGGGTTATCCATCAATAAATGATGAAAATAGTTTGCCGCGACATCATTGACCCGATAGAGGCGTTCTCGTTGTTGTTGCCGCAACTCTTCCTCAGGGGACAGAATTCTCTCTTGCAGATCAATCCCACTCCGTTCTGCCAAACGCCGGACAGCATCGGGAAACGTCAACCCTTCGGTCTGCATTAAAAAAGAAAAAACATCGCCACCAACTCCGCAACCAAAACAGTGGAAAAATTGCCGGGCAGAATTCACACTGAAGGAGGGGGATTTTTCCGAATGAAAAGGGCAAAGTCCCATATGATTAACCCCGGAGCGCTTCAAACTGACATATTGTGAAATCAATTCAACAATATCCGTCTGCTCACGAACTTCGTTAATCTTATCTTCTGAAATTTGTCCGGTCATTTCCCACTCAATTCAGCAATGGTTATATTTTCTCCCCCCTGATCTGCTGGAGCGGCATAAAATGCCGTAATCCCCCGTTCTCCGGCTAAGTGCTCACGAACCGCCCGGCGCAAAATACCTTCTCCGGCACCATGGATAATTTCAACCTGTTGTAAATTGTGCAACAGGGCATCATCAATGAAGCGTTCCAGGTGGGACAGAGCTTCATCAACCCGCTGGCCAATCAGCTTCAGCTGAGTACTGGTCTGCCGCTCGATCACGGTGCGGGAAACTTGTCCACTTTTATTGGTTGGCTCAACAAAACGGCGTGGCACAAACTGCTCCAGTGCTTTCAATGGTTGGCGCATCCGCTTACCACCAACCAGCAGTTCGACATTCTCACCGTGCACTTTCTCTACCTGTGCTTCAATTCCCAGAGCAAAAATCCGAATAATCTCCCCAACCTGCAGTTTTTCTGGAACCAACCCGAGAGATTTAGGTTTTGGCTTGAACGGGATCAATTCTTCTCGCGCTACAGTAAACTCCTGTCGATCAGCAATAGCCTGCTGCGGAGCTACCGACCCCGGCTGGCGCTTGCGAAGCTTCTTCATTCGGGCTTCGGTTGCGGTAATCAACTCCTCAGCCTGACGGGTTGCCCGGGCAAGAATGTCCTGCTTCTTCCCTTTGATCTGACTTAATTGCCGCTTGCGTAACTGTTGTGCAATATCAGCTTCAATCCGGGATTGTTTTGCCAACAACAATTCATGATCCAAATCCTGCTGTCGGATATTGAGCCGCGATAACAGAACACCATGATCATGTTCTTCCGCACCGAGATATTGAATTGCACTCTGGATAACCGGAGCTGGCAACCCTAGGCGTTTAGCGGTTGTCAACGCGCTGCTGGCACCAGGGATTCCGTAGCGTAACCGATAGGTCGGCACCAAGGTCTCAGGGTCAAACTCAACTGCGGCGTTTTCGATAGCGGCATGTCCATCGGCAAAATGTTTCAACTGCCCCAGATGGGTCGTCAACAATATTTTAGCCCCCTGCTGACAAAGCTGGTCGAGGACCGCCTGAACCAGTGCAGCCCCCTCTGCCGGATCGGTTCCGGTGCCCGCTTCATCGAGCAACACCAAGGTCTCTGCATCAGCCTGCGCAAGAATTTCACGAAGCTTCAGCAGATGACCGGAAAAAGTCGACAGACTCTCCTCAATACTCTGTTCATCACCGATATCGACATACAGGTGCTGATATAGATGCAAACGGCTGTCGGGATCACAGGGGATATGCAACCCTGAACGCACCATCAGTAGCAGCAGCCCCAAGGTTTTCAGGGCAACCGATTTCCCCCCGGTATTCGGGCCGCTGATCACCAGAGCCTGACAGCCCTCTTTCAGTAAAATATCAACTGCAACTGCCGTAGCAAGGTCAAATCGACCCTCAACCTCCATCAACAGGGGATGGCGCACCTGTTTCAGCTCAACAATTGATTCATCAACCAGTTCAGGCCGGCAGCCCTGGTAGTTTCGCGACAATCTGGCTGCGGCAAAACGGAGATCTATCCGCCCCAGCAAAGTCTGGTTTTTATCCAGAACCGCGGTATCCCGCCGGACCAGACCTGCCAGTTGTAATAAAATTCGTCGTTCTTCACGCTGCTCTTCTCGAACTAACTGCTGCAGCCGATTATTTCCTTCCAGAACCTGAGAAGGCTCCAGGTAAAGAGTTTGTCCACTGGCTGATTCATCTTGGATAAAACCTTTTACCTGCCCCCGGCAGTCACTTTTTAACGGCACCACATAGCGATTGTTGCGAATCGTTATCAACCGCTCCTGAAATAAGCTGGAAGAGTGCTCTCCGGTCAGGAGCTGATCCAGCTGTTGCTTGATCCGACTTCGGCTTTGCCGAATCTGACAACGTAAATCAGCCAGTTCAAACGAAGCACTGTCGAGCAATTCACCCCGCGAGCCGATGGAATCCTGCAAGCGCCGCTGCAATTCGGGTAATGCGGTCATCTCTGCCGCTAACTGGCTCAACAACAGCGTCTGGGTTGAAGATTTAAACCAGAGTCGACAATCTTCCATAACCCGTAATGACTGGGCTATCTTCAGTAGATCTTCTACACCGATCAGGCTCCCCTCAGCCTGAACTGACTTCAGCAATGGAGAAAGGTCCCAGCATCCACCCAGGGAAGGAGACTGCCCATCGAGCAACCATGAAACCGCTTCATCAACCTCCGTCAGGGCCTTTTCAATAACCACCTGATCTGACCAGGGGAGCAATTTTTCCGCCTGCAGATATCCTGGCTCTGAATGAGTTTGACCTGCCAGCAGGGTTCTCAAACGCGGGTACTCAAGTCTTTGCAATGCCGCTTCGTTACAGATCATGTGTGATTTCGAATAAACAATTGGGTGATACTACTCCTAGCAGGCGGTTGAAAAACTATCTGCGTTGCGATTACTGTGTGTAAACTGCGCTTTTTCGGCAATTTTCGCCTTGCACTCAAGCCCTCGAAAACGTTTTGCAACACCCTGCTAGCGATCAATCAAACCCCGGCTCCCGGTAAATATTGACTTCCCGAGGGTAGCAAAGGGGGGAGCCAACTGTGATTGTTTGAGTTTTCCTCTGACAGAATCCGGAGCAACTGAAGAACTGAGAGCAAGAACGATCATCGAGAGAATCACCACCCCCTGAATAATTCCAAATATCGCCCCGGCCAACCGGTTGAAACCACCGAGAAAAACAAGCTTTACAAAACGGTTCAGGACAAAACCAATCACACCAAAAAGGACCACCACCAAAAGAAAAATGGAGAGAAAAGCCCCCCAGATACAGAGTTGTGCCGGCAGATTAAAAGAATCCTGCAAAAATTGTGCTAGGGTCAGATGGAAAGTGAAAGCGAAAACACCCCCCAAGAGCAGCCCGAGTAGCGAGCAGATCTCTCTTAACAAGCCACGGAAAACCCCTTTCAACAAAAAGATACAGAGGATCACCACTATAGCGATATCTATCAATCCCAAAGGGTGCTCACCTATCCTGCCAGCAGTTCCCGGACCAGTTGATTGACAACCTTACCATCGGCACACCCTTTGGTTCTGGCCATAACCTGTGGCATCACTTTACCCATATCCTGCATCGATGTTGCACCAAGCTCAGCGATAACCGTACTGACAACATTCCGGACTTCCACTTCACTCAGCTGGGCAGGAAGGTACTCCTGCAAAACAGCCATTTCATTTTCTTCCTTATCTGCCAGCTCTGGACGATCATTATCGCGGTACATCTGTGCCGCTTCGCGCCGCTGTTTCACTGCCGTCGTGATAACCCCGAGAATTCCATTGTCATCCAGATCCTGACGCAGTTCGATCTCTTTATTTTTAATGGCGCTGCGCAACTGCCGAATGGTTCCAAGACGATCGGCCTGCTTAGCTTTCATCGCCACTTTCATATCCTGCATAAGTTGATCTTTGAGACTCATAGACCGCATCCGTAAGCTAGAGAATAAAATACAAAGAGGGTCCCAGAGAATTCTGGCACCCATATTTAGTTTTTCTGCCAATCCCCTCGATTCCAACAACTTTATTCGATCTTGAGATATTTAAACGAATTTTGCAGTTTATTTGTTTCCCCCCCACAAATCAAGAATTTCTTTGGTTTTCTAAGGTTTTTTTTCACCTATTACCCGTGACAGGGGAATTGACAGTTGGGAGATCAAGGTTAAGCTAAAGGTATGCGTAGAATCGTACTCTTCATAATCCTCGGTATCCTCTTGTTTACCAGCTCGCCAACCAGACCTGGCAATGCAACGGAGACAACCATCCGCCAGCTGAGTATTTCCTCATCTATCAATCCGGTCACTGCCTCATTCATAATCGAACACATTGCCACTGCCAACCAGAATAACGAACGGGCAATTCTGATTCATCTCGACACTCCCGGCGGCCTGGATACGGCAATGCGCGACATTATCAAAGCTGAGTTAAATTCTCCGATCCCGGTAATTATCTATGTCGCGCCACAGGGGGCGCGAGCCGCATCAGCAGGGTTATTGATTACTCTGGCGGCTGATTTTGCAGCCATGGCTCCCGGCACCAACATCGGGGCAGCCCATCCGGTCGCAATCGGTGCGGGCAATCAGCCCGACAGCACCATGATGAAAAAAGTAGAGAACGATGCCGCCGCCTATGCCCGAAGTCTGGCACAAAAACGGGGGAGGAATCAGGATTGGGCAGAGCAGGCGGTGCGAGAAAGTGTTTCCATCTCTGCCCGGGAAGCATTGGATCTGTCAGTCATTGATCTGATTGCGGATAATACTGAAAGTTTAATCCAGCAACTGGACGGATATAAATATATCCGTGATGGGGAGGCACTGCTTTTTTCAACTCAAGGTACGATTTTAAAACCCGTTGCGATGAATGGTCGACAGAAAGTTCTTAACGCTCTCAGCAATCCCAATATTGCCTACCTGCTGATGATGTTGGGAATCATCGGAATTTTCTTTGAAATCTCCCAACCGGGAGTTGTTCTTCCCGGAGCAATTGGCGCAATTTCTATCCTGCTGGCACTATTTGCCTTTTCATCCCTGCCGATCAATTACATCGGCGTACTGCTGATTTTACTGGCAGTGGTTCTGTTTATCCTGGAAGTAAAAGTTATCTCTTACGGGATGCTCTCAGTGGGTGGAATTATTGCCATGGTGTTCGGCTCCCTGATGTTGATCGACAGCAGTGAACCTTATCTGCAAATCTCCCGGGCTGTCATTGCGGCAACAGTCACAGTCAGTGCCGGTTTCATTATTTTTGCCACCTCGATGATTATCCGCACCCAGCGTCGACCAGCCGTTTCCGGGCAGGAAGGGATGATAGGAGAAGTCGGTGAAGCTCTTGAACCGATTCACACAAGAGGACGGGTTTTTGTCCATGGTGAGGATTGGCAGGCGTGTTCTGACCGCCCGATAACAGAAGGGAGTGGGATCGAGGTTGTTCAGGTTCTGAACGGGCTCAAACTTAAAGTCAAGGCGATTGAAGCCGTCAACTTGACAGAAACAACTAAATCAAAGGAGGACTAAAATATGTTTGGACTGGGATCTGGTTTTTTCCTGATTATTGCGCTGGCCCTTATTGTCATCATTATCGCCTCTGCGGTCCGGATACTTCTCGAATATGAACGCGGGGTGGTGTTCCGACTCGGTCGGTTTTCCGGGGTCAAAGGACCGGGTCTGAAATTTATCATTCCGGTGATTGACCAGATGAAAAAAATCAACATGCGTACCATTGCTATGGATGTTCCCCCACAGGATATTATTACCCGTGATAATGTCTCGATTAAAGTTAATGCAGTTCTCTATTTTCGGGTCATTCAACCGGAAAAGGCTCTGATCGAGGTGGATAATTACCTCTATGCCACCAGCCAACTGGCCCAGACTTCATTACGGAGTGTCCTGGGGCAGGTGGAACTGGATGATCTGCTGGCCCAGCGGGATAAAATCAACCACAATCTGCAGGAAATCCTTGATCGACAAACTGACCCCTGGGGGGTGAAGATTTCCAATGTTGAAATTAAGCACGTTGATTTACCCACCGAGATGCAGCGAGCCATGGCCCGGCAGGCAGAAGCAGAGCGGGAGCGGCGCTCCAAAGTCATCCACGCGAGGGGAGAATTTGAGGCATCGTCAAATCTGGCTAAAGCGGCAGAACAGATATCCGCCCAACCGGGAGCGTTGCAACTGCGCTTTTTACAAACTATGACCGAAATCGCCACTGAAAAAAATTCGACCATTCTGTTCCCGATGCCAATTGACCTGCTGAAACCATTTTTAAAGGGGGAAGATAAATAAGAAAAAACCACTGAGTTGGTTTACACTTCTCTCCTGCTCACTGTTTTGGTAGCAAAACAGGGGTCAGTCTGGCTCTCACGACACCAACTGCCCCGCTAGCACAAAACTGTTTTTAGCACTTTTTTTTCGAGTGGGAATAGCGGGAAGTTCTGAGAATTGAGACCATCCACAAATCACAATATGAAACTTACTCAGGCGATTGTCCGTCGCCCCGGCAGGAGCATCGTGTCCGGATTGTCCAGCTCCGGCAAAACCGCCCCCATATATGA
>JAUVCS010000049.1 GCA_030590745.1 Desulfuromusa sp. | reverse complement strand
ATCCTTTAATTCTGGCTCTTTTGCTTGCTGCCTACGTTATGCCTCTTTGCTTTAGCGCAAGCTAGGGCTGCATCGGCATGCCTTGGCAACAAACAAAATAACTCAGAATTATGCGTCACGATTAACCAAACGGGACACTAGCAGGTGGCCAAAGCTCATTTTTAGTGAGGTGATGCCTCGTTTCTTTTTGCCAGGATAGCTTCGACTAAAAGCCAATCATCAACCTTATCGACATCGACCGCAGCCTCTGCAAAAGGCATCTCAACAACTCCCACCTTTAAATTCATCCTTCGGGATAATTGCGCCAAGGCGTAGTCAAGAGTGAGTTGACCACACAGGTAGCGGAATACGGCTGACCATCCTATAACCTTCACAACCCGCAGAGGTTTTTTTCGTTCACTTTCCACTTTGCGCCAGAAATTGGCGGCAAGGCGGGCTTGTGGGGTGAGAAATGCAAACATGTTGCAGCCACAAAATCCGCCATCTTTGAGTTTTGTGACAGTTCGCAATGTATCGGGAAAAGCCTCTGCTATCAAGTCATAGCGAGCTACCCCTGCAACAACATCACAGCCGCTATTGCGTGCTGCACTACAAAAGTGATCAACCATTGCCGTGGTTAACAGGGCGTGATCGGCGGTTGTTACCAACAGCGGAACATCTTCCGGTAGCGATTGTAAAGCCGTGAAAGCACTTAAACTCGGGCTGTTTTGCGGGGCAAGCCAGCCGACCTGTTTGGAACTGACCAACTCATTGAGTTCGTGGTTCTCCGCAATGGATGTCATAGCGGGGCCGACAAGAATCCGGGTGCCCACTTCCTGAGCTTTCCCCAAAGTATCAAGGACACGCAAAACCATAGGTCTGCCAGAGACGGGAGTCAACGCTTTACAACTCACTTTTGCGGCCTCTGCTACCGGGTTATTCAATTCGCGGTCAGCGGCCAGAATGATTGCAGAAAAAGGTTGATCCGACAGTTTCATTTTGTGTTGAGTTCCTTCTGATAAATACGATATCTCTTGTAGAGAGTGCTGCCTACTGACTCAATGATTTTGCACATCACCTGATTTTGTTCCAGAATCCACGACATATCCACTTCTTTAATCCCCTGTTTACGAGCTTTTATATGGACCGGTGAAATCATCATCAGGGCTATAGCCACGCCCAGCCTGCTTCCTTGAAAGCGACGTTTGACCCCCATCAGGGGGACTCTTGCCGACTTTGCACCGACAACCTTCAGCCGCCATAGCAGTTTCAACCAACCGAGTGGAAGAAGGCGGCCATTTAAATCTTTTATCATCTCATTGAGGTTAGGAAAGACAATCATCATGCCGGCTGGTTCACCATCAACTTCGGCAATCCTGACAAAATCAGCGTCAACCAAAAGTTTGAGGTTTTTTCCAAGCTCAGCAAATTCAGCCGGGGTAAAAGGGATAAAACCCCAGTTTTCAGACCAGGCATCTTCAAAAATATCCTGGATAATTGCCAGATCTTCGTTGAAAGAATCACGCCGCATGGGGCGAACTTTAACCTGTCCGCCACTCCGTTTGATAAGCATTTCAAGATGGCGGGGTTGCGGAGTCTCGGTCGCAACCCGATACGCCAGCAAATCCTGCTCTTTGGCAAAGCCCTGCTCTTCTACCCGCGTTTTATAATAGGGGAGAGCGTGCCCCAGCATGATCGGTGGCGGACTATCAAAACCCTCGACCAGCAGGCCGCACTCATCGTTAATTGAAAGGCTGAACGGGCCACTGATTCTCTCCATCCCTTTCTGGCGTAACCACTCCTCAGCAACTTCGAACAGGGCGTGGAAAGTTTCCTCATCATCCTTCGCTTCCAAAAAGCCAAAGAAACCGGTGGCGTCATGGTAGCGCTGCAAATGAAGTTGATCAACCTGAGCACTGATTCGACCCACAACCCGTTTCCCCCGGCAGGCAATCCAGGCCTGAAAATCAGCATGCTCAAAGTAGGGGTTTTTGGCTGAAAGGTGCCATTTCCTCTCGAATATCAGCGGTGGAACCCAGCAGGGATCATCAACATACAGTGTCCATGGCAGCATAATGAAGCTACGCAACAAACGGCGTCCGGCAACCGGTATGATTTGTAATTGCTCAAAGTTCTGATTACCGTTTGGCATTGAATGGCCTGATTATATTATCAATATGTGTGTCTGCCTGGCGACTGCAAGAAAGGTTTGACCGATTGAATAATACTTGAAACGTAGTTAACATGTAAGTCATTTTTAACAGGAGAATTATTGCTGGACTTCGGTAAAGAGAGGTGAGTCGATGAATGCTACGATGAAGAAATTTGGTTATCCAGAAACCCTGATTAAAGATTATCGCCACTGGGTTGTATTATTGCGTCCTCAACAAGCAACTCTGGGGTCTCTGGTTCTTATCTGCAAGGATGAGGTTGATACGTTTTCAGAGATAAGTTCAGAAGCTTTTTCCGAACTGAAAGAGGTCACAACCGCTATAGAGTGCCACCTTGAAAGTTGTTTTTCTTACGATAAAATTAATTATCTGATGTTGATGATGGTTGATCGCGATGTCCATTTTCATGTATTGCCTCGTTATGCCCAGACGCGGGTATTCGGTGAGCATAAATTTAACGATCCCGGTTGGCCTGGGCCTCCAGACTTAACCCAATGCAATGCAATTGACGAAATAATCACCAAAAAAATTCTACAAACACTGCAAAAAATCTTCACCGGGGAAGTGGTTGCCGAAAGGTAGGTTGGCTTTGTGCATAGGAGGCTGTCGGACTATCCATGACCCGGCTGCAAATCCGGCTGTTCGGCCCATATTTCAGCTCCTTTTCGACCAATAGCTACGGCTATTAATCTCAAACGAGCTAAAATCTGGTCTCAAACTTCCGAATTTTCGCTTCGGCCCGTATAGTCCGACAGCTTCCTAGCCAGAGTTTCTGTATGTAAGGCTAACAAAATACTATTATTTTCCTGAAAAAGTTGTTATATCAGTTCGAATAGAAGGCCAATGTGGTTTTTTATGCGTTAGATCGCAGAAACCCCATAAATTTACCACGCAGGCATATTGTTGCAGGATTGCCACAGATTGTTAGCAAGGATGCAACGATTTACTCGTTTTAATATCGTGTAATATTGTATCTTGATGATATATCACAGTTTTTCATATTGGCATTAACCTTGCTTAGTTAATTCATTATCTATTACCGCAAACTAATCAATAAATGGACAAAATGAATATTTCCAATCCTACCCCTACAGAGAGCCATGTTCCTCTTCGGAATGCCGACTTTTCCAATCTGGCAGAAGCGCTTGATTATGCTGCCAAGGGAGAGAGTGGGCTCAATTTCTACGATGGACGAGGCAAGCTTCATGCCACTCTTCCCTATTCGGAATTGCAGCAGAAAGCGCGGGCTCTGGCGAAACGCCTCCTTGGGCTAGGGATGGAGAGGGGCGCTCGAGTTGCTATTGTCGCAGAGACCCACCCGGATTTCCCACGATTCTTTTTTGCCTGCCAATATGCGGGGTACACTCCTGTTCCGTTGCCAGCTTCGATCCATCTGGGTGGACACAAGGCTTATGTTGAACAATTAAAAGGTTTGTTGGCGAAAAGTCAGGCAACGGTTGCTGTCGCCATGACAGAATTCTTACCCTACCTGTTGGAAGCCACTGCTGGTCTGGAGCTAAAACTGGTCGGTACGCCCCAAACATTTGACGATCTTGAAGAACAATCAGTTGAACTGTACCCATTGCAGGCTGAAGAAAATGCCTACCTCCAGTATACCTCAGGAAGTACCCGTTTTCCGAGGGGGGTTATGGTCAGTGAAGCAGCGGTGATGCATAATCTTGCTGGAATCATCAGGGATGGACTCAAAGTCCGTCAGGGTGACAGATGTGTTTCTTGGCTACCCTATTATCATGATATGGGGTTGGTTGGATTTGTCCTGGCACCTCTGGCAGCACAGCTCTCTGTTGATTATCTGGCCACCCGTGATTTTGCTATGCGGCCACGACTCTGGCTCAATTTGATGAGCAATAACCGTGGAACTATTTCCTTTGGACCTCCTTTTGGTTATGAGTTGAGTTCGCGTCGCGTTCGTCTTAATGATGCAAAGCCATTAGATCTCAGTGCCTGGCGAGTTGCCGGAGTTGGAGCGGAAACGATCCAGATCGAAATTTTAGAGGCGTTTGCTGAAAAATTAAAACCCCTTGGTTTTAATCGTAAGGCCTTTGTTGCCAGTTACGGAATGGCTGAATGCTCACTTGCTGTCAGCTTTGCTCCGATTGATCTGGGAGTGATGGTCGATGAAATCGATGCAGACCATTTGTCAACATACCAGGAAGCACTGCCTGTAGCGGACAGTTCTGAGCAAAAGTCTTCAGGATGTCGCACCAAAAAATTGGTCAATTGTGGTGTTCCGCTACCTGGGCATGAGATTGTTATTCGTGACGAGTCTGGTCAGACTCTGCCGGATCGAAAATGTGGAACTATCCATGTTCGTGGTCCAAGTGTCATGCGTGGTTATTTTGCTGCTCCTGTTGCAACAGCCAAGGTTCTTTCTGCTGATGGGTGGTTGAACACTGGAGATATTGGCTATCTGTATGAAGGAAGTTTGATGATTACCGGGCGCGAAAAGGATATGATCATCATCAACGGGCGCAACTTTTGGCCTCAGGATCTGGAATTTTACGCAGAGTTGCAGCCTGAGATCAGGCCTGGCGATGCTTCGGCAATTTCAGTTACGACTGACGATGGCCTGGAGACTGCCGTTATGGTTGTCCAGTACCGTGAAACCGATGAGACCAAGCGAAATGAGTTGTCGGTTCGCCTTTCCCGTATTATCCGTGAAGAAGTTGGTATTAACTGCACCATTGAACTTGTTCCCGCGCACACTCTCCCACGAACTTCTTCGGGGAAACTCTCCCGTGCTGGTACTCAGCGCGATTATTTGAGTCGTCAGGAAGAACGAAAGCAAGTTATTGACGATCTTTTGTTTGAAAAGCAGGCAATCTGAGGATGTGACTGACTCACACCCCGCTGTTATTGGACAAAGGGATGAACATTGATCCTATCTTAACACTTCCCGTAAAACGAACTTAGTTGTGGCAACAATCGCACTCACAGGGGCAACTGGCTTCATTGGTCGAGTATTGCTCAAACATTTAACCGCCCAGGATTTCCAGGTTAAAGCATTGTACCGTCCTGGTTCCTCCTCCCTTCCTCCAAAAACTATAAATTCAGTTGAATGGGTGGCTGGCAACCTGGAAGATGCAGATAGCCTCCGTACTCTTGTGACCAATGTTGATGTGATTGTCCACTGTGCTGGAGCGGTGCGTGGAGCGACTCTGGAACAATTTAAGAAAATCAACGTTGAAGGGGTAGAAAGACTACTTCAGGTCGCTGTTGAGCAGGGGGTGCCCCGTCTCTTGTTGATATCTTCTTTGGCTGCCCGCGAACCTTCCCTCTCTGCTTATGCTTTAAGTAAAAAACTAGGTGAAGATGTTTTGCTGGGGTATGACGGCAAGATTTCCTGGAATATTCTTCGTCCTCCTGCTGTTTACGGCCTGGGAGATCGCGAAATGCTACCGCTGCTAAAATTGATCCGGCGCGGTATTGTTCCTGTTGTTGGTAGTAAAGGAGGGCGGTTTTCGCTCCTTTACGTCGATGATCTGGCAGAGGCGGTGGCCTGTCTGCTCCGTCCGGATATAATCTCTGACGGGCAATGTTTTGAGTTGCATGACGGCCACCCTAATGGCTATACTTGGGCGCAAATTGCGGCGATTGCTACTCAGCTCAACGGCAAACCGGCCCACTGTTTTTCACTCCCACGCGGACTGATATCCATCGTTGGCCGAATCAATATGGCTATAGCATCTCTGAGTAGCTATCAACCGATGATGACTCCGGGAAAAGTGAGAGAAATTTTCCATCCGGATTGGGTCAGTGACAATGCCGCAATTACCCAAGCTATTGGATGGCAACCTGAAATTTTATTTTCTGACGGAATGAGACGCCTTTTTTACTAAAGATTCTTTTTTAGTTGTTGGAGTTCTAAAAGTTATGACGACCCCAGAATACGATACAGTTTTTCAACAGGTTGAAGCTCTGCTTCAGGAACATGCTCAGTTGCAGGCACCAATCAAGGACGATACGGATTTAATCAATGACCTGGGTTTTGATTCGTTAAAACTTATGGAGATGCTGGAAGAGGTGGAAGATATTTTTGATATCACTTATCCGTTAAATGATCTGTCAAATTTACAGACGGTAAAAGATTTTGTAGTACAGATTCAACAGATTGTAGGCAGAGAATAATGGGTATTCTGGATAAGTTAAATGCGATGGCTGTCACCCGCGAGACGCTGCTTCCGGAGGGAATTAATCCTTTCAATGTTGTCATTGAAGAAATTTACTCTGCTACCGAGGGTTCTATCGATGGCCAGCGGGTTATCCTGGCTGGAACCAACAATTATCTCGGCTTGACTTTTGACCCACGCTGTATAGCGGCTGCTCAGGAAACTCTGGGTAGAGAAGGGACCGGGACAACTGGGTCGCGAATGGCCAATGGTACTTTTTCTGGACACCGTGCCCTGGAAAAAGAGTTGGCCCTTTTTTATGGCTGCAACAG
>JAUVCS010000263.1 GCA_030590745.1 Desulfuromusa sp. | reverse complement strand
ATTTCTCCAATTTCTTCAACGGAACCCTGGTTATCGGTTCTTCTCTGGTTATCGTGCTGGGGTTTTTCCTGACCTATCTCTATACCGGGTGGCAGAATTATTCACCCTCGGTGCGTGGCAGTTTCTGTCAGGGATCATTCCGCGGTAATCTGGCCTATATCGGGCTGGCAATCTGCCTGAATGCCTACGGAGAGGATGGACTGACCAAAGCTGGTATTCTGATGGGATTTCTGGTGCCGGTATTAAATCTATTTGCCATTCTTGCACTGCTGCTGCCCCATCACGGAGAAGGTAAAGAGAAAGCTCCCAATTTGATCGTACAGACCATCTTAAACCCTCTGATTATAGCCTCTTTTCTGGGGATTATCTGGAGCTACTGGAATCTGCCAATTCCAATCATTATCGATCATTCGCTCAAAATCACCACCGGCTTAACCTTACCTCTAGCACTGCTGGCTATCGGTGGCGGATTCTCTTTTGCACGACTGAAAGGTGATTTGAAACATGCCGGGTTAGCCAGTACCGTTAAACTTATAGTGCTACCATTACTGGCAGTTCTACTCCTTGTCCCGCTGGGAGTGACTGGCACAGATCTGGGTATCGGGATTCTGATGGCCGGAACACCGGCAGCAACTGCAACCTACATTATGGCTCAACAGATGAAGGGTGATGCTGAATTAGCGGGATCAATCGTCATGCTGTCAACCCTCGCCTCCGCTTTCAGCTACACCATCTTGCTATTATTATTTAAAGGGACAGGATTATTATAGATGACTCAGTCTGGTTCTGAACGATGAGAGAAAACTATCAGCCATTTGATATCGGTGATCTATTTACTATTGTCCCACCAGGGGTCTCCCCCGCCAATAATAAGCGTCACCAACTGATCATGGAGCGGGGTGCCTTTGGCTCAGGTGAACATGAGACAACTCGGAGTTGTATCGAATTACTGGAAACTTTACCTGCCAGTGAAAATTTAAAAATTCTTGATCTCGGCAGTGGCACAGGCATTTTAACGATTGCAGCGCTGCTATTGAATTCGGGGCGTGCCTGGTGTCTTGATATCGAAGAAGCCGCGGTAAAAAGTGGTCAGAGAAATTGCGAAATCAATCACGTGAATGAGGTTATCACTCATGTCTGTGGAACCCTTGACCAGCTTGAGGACAATGGATACAACCTGATTCTGGCTAATATTTATGGTGATATTTTGCTGGATGTTGCGGAGAATCTGGTCAATAAAGCAGCTTCGGGTGCGCAACTCCTTCTTTCAGGAATTCTCTGGGAATATAATTTTGACGTTCGACAGAAATATCAACGCCTGGGTTGTAAACTGATCAAAAATCGCCTGCTTGATCAGTTCAGTACAATATTATTACAGAAGGAGTAGAGAGATCTTCACTACCAGTCCCCTGCTTTCGTTATAAATCCCAACTCACAACGACCCAGAACAGATAAACTCAGCGGAAGCGTCAAACTTTCACCCAATCTGCAGAAAAAAAGGGCGGATCAATAAGATCCGCCCTCTATAACAAATTATCCAAATTTTAAACCTGAACCATTATACCTATGTTGAAGTCGGTATCAAAGTCTTCAGATATTCACGGTTAAGTTTAGCAATAAACTTGACGCTGATCCCTTTTGGACAGGCGGCTTCACACTCATAGTGATTGGTACAGTTACCGAAACCTTCATCCAAAATTGCCTGGGTCATTTCCAAAACCCGTTTTCTGGCTTCAGGCTTACCCTGTGGCAAAGCGGCTAACTGAGCAACTTTGGCACCGGTGTACAACATAGCCGAGCTGTTTGGACAGGCAGCGATACAAGCACCACAACCGATACATTCAGCAGCGTCCATCGCGTAATCTGCAGTCGGTTTACCAATCGGGGTTGAATTGGCATCTGGCACCCCACCGGTATGACAGGAAATATATCCACCAGACTGCATGATCACATCCATGGCTGCACGGTCAACAATCAAGTCTTTTTGAATCGGGAAGGCCTTGGCTCTCCACGGCTCAACAAAGATTTCATCGCCATCACTGAACTGCCGCATATGCAACTGGCAGACTGTCGTTTTTTCCTGATGGCCATGTGGCCGACCATTGACAACCTGGGAACACATACCGCAAATACCTTCGCGGCAATCATGGTCAAAAGCAATTGGATC
>JAUVCS010000239.1 GCA_030590745.1 Desulfuromusa sp. | reverse complement strand
TGGGTTGGGTTCATATCCCGCTAGCGATTCTACAGTGATTTTGCGGTTCAGAAGCCGCTCGATATCGTTCAACAATTTCTTTTCGTCAATACAGACCAGAGAAACCGCCTGACCATCATTCCCGGCTCGACCGGTCCGACCAATCCGGTGGATATAATCCTCGGAGACATTAGGAAGTTCAAAATTAACCACATGAGGCAGTTGATCAATATCAAGACCCCGAGCGGCAATATCAGTTGCGACCAGAACCCGGACCGCACCCCGTTTAAAATCGGCTAAAGCACGGGTTCGTGCAGCCTGACTCTTATTGCCATGAATCGCAGTGGAACGGATACCATCCCGCTCCAGTTGTTGTGAAAGGCGGTTTGCACCATGTTTGGTACGGGTAAATACCAATACTTGTTGCCAGTTGCGTGAGCCGATCAAAAATGAGAGCAATTCACGTTTACGCTTTTTGTCGACATGATGAACTATCTGCTTGACCGATTCGGCAGCAGTATTACGCCGTGCTACCTCGATCAGAACAGGTTTATTCAACAGACCATCCGCCAGATGTTTAATCTCGTTGGAAAAGGTTGCCGAAAATAACAGGCTCTGTCGCTGTTTTGGTAACAAAGCAAGAATTTTGCGAATATCGGGAAGAAATCCCATATCGAGCATCCGATCCGCTTCATCCAGCACCAGAATTTCAACTTTTGACAGATCAAGGGTTCGCTGACTGATATGATCCAACAGCCGACCCGGAGTGGCCACCAGGATATCTACACCCTGACGCAAAGCCTGAATCTGCGGATTAATTTTGACCCCACCGAAGATGACCGTTGAACGGAGCGGCAGGTATTTTCCGTATAACTCAATACTCTCTGCAACCTGGGCAGCCAGTTCACGGGTCGGGGTAACCACCAGAGCACGCACCGGGCGTTTCTTCCCGGTTGTTTTCGTGGCACTTAAACGTTGCAAAAGGGGTAGAGTAAAGCCGGCAGTTTTACCGGTACCAGTTTGGGCTCCGGCAAGAATATCGCCCCCCTGAAGAACAACGGGGATGGCTTTTGCCTGGATCGGGGTGGGTTGGCTGTAGCCCTGTTCGGACACAGCTTGGCATAGCTCGGTCATCAGACCGAGATCGTTAAACGACATAAAAAATAAACTCCTAAATTGGAACCAGCCCATCCCATGCAAACACAAAGGAACGGTCTCAGGCGGGAAACATCTTAAATAATGGTGACAGGGGAAGATCGTAAAGAAATGACCGAGGCACTAAAAAGGTGCCGACCGATGGGCACCAAGAAGAAGCGGACGTTAACAGAATCTATTCTGTTTGTCCAGCTTTATCCGTAGCGGGTTCCCCGCGCCATGTCGGGTTTAAGTTTGACAAGCAGAATCTATTGCAGCAAACTGCATGAGAATCAGCGATTGGAGCTTGGCCTGATGAAGATTACAGTCTCCCTGCACGGGGTTTTTCGGATTGATCGGTTCAAGCTGGAAACTCTTGATTATCCAGATGGTAGCAGTGCACAAAAAGTTATTGACGATCTGCAGATTCCCGCTAAACTGCTGGGGACAATCCTGATTAACCACGTTCATGCTGAACAGACTGATATTCTCCACGATGGTGATACCCTGATGATCCTTCCCCTGCTTGAAGGGGGTTAACAACCCGAGTTGAGGAATACCCATGCGAATTGAGACCAGCGATCCCGTCACCCATCCCGAAAAAATTTTCTACCGCCGCTGCACCATTAACCTGAAAAGTGGTGAACAAAAGATCGAGGACGTTCCCTGCGCCAACCTTGAGGATGTCCTCGGCGGTTTCGGCCGTTCTTTTCAGATGTTGGCCAAGCGCGACATCAAAAGACCCTACTGTCCCGAAAACCCGCTCATCATCAATACCGGTCTGCTCACCGGCAGCAGCGCCATGACCGGGTTACGCACCTATTTTTCCAGCTACAGCCCGATCAAAGGATCAAAGGCGGGTCTGCCCGCAGCCATGTGGTCGGCGGGGAGTGGGAAGTTTGGTGCCAAATTCAAATGGACCGGGTTGGATGAGCTGATCCTTGAAGACAAGTCAGATACCCCCCTCTACATCGTCATCAAAGAGACTGCTGACGGACCACAAATTGAGTTGAAACCGGCTGACCATCTGCTGGGGCTATCAACTCACAATAAAATTATGACTCTGCACAAAGAGTATGATAACGCCCATTTTGCCGCCATTGGCCAGGCCGGTGAAAACTGGCAGAATGTCTTCATGGGATCCGTTGCCCTGTCAACTGTCAACCAGCTGAAGTCCGGCGATGACAAACTGCGCTTTGCCGGGCGGGGTGGAATGGGAAGCATCATGGGCTATAAAAATATTATTGCCCTGGTTGCTCAGAGTGAAGATAAAAATCCCCCGATCACTGAAGCGGTCAAAAAAGTTCACACTCAGGTTATCAAAGGGGGTGGAGCGGCACGGTTACAACCGATCAAACGTGGTGGCGGGGGTGGAACCTGGGCTGCTTATGATGTGATGCAGCCGTTTCATGCCGTACCAGTGAACAACTATCGTCCCCAGGGCAATGATCTGCCCGAAAAGCTGTTCCGGGAAAATGTTGAGAAAGAGTACGATATTCAATCAGCCGCCTGTTACCGCTGTGGAATTACCTGTCACAATTATATTTCAGAAAAGAATCCCGATGGGAGCCGTG
>JAUVCS010000188.1 GCA_030590745.1 Desulfuromusa sp. | reverse complement strand
CTGCACCATCGCCTGATTTTTGGGGAAAAATTGACAATTCTGGATACTTACTATCTTATTGGGGGCAGGTTCTCCCGCAAGTATTCAGCAGGTGACAATATTTATGTCCCAATCAGAACATAAAAGCTCTGGATTCATTCTAACTCTGGCTGCGTTGATTATTATCATTGCCGGAATTAAAACTGCTCAAGCTTTGCTGGTGCCGTTTCTCCTCGCCTTTTTCATTTCTATTATCTGTGTTGGCCCATTTCTCTGGTTACAAGAATATAAAATCCCTGCTCCTGTTGCCATGTTACTGGTTATCGGTACTATTCTGCTGGGAGGACTGGCGGTCGTAACCCTGATCGGTACTTCCGTCAATGATTTTACCAATTCACTTCCCGCCTATCAGGAAAAACTCCACACTCAAATTTTCATTTTATTTGACTGGCTGGAGAACTTTGGCATTAAAGTTTCAAAATCAATCCTCCTTGAACATTTCAACCCGGGATCAATCATGCAATCTGCAGCCAGTATGCTGGCCACAGCAGGTGGGGTTTTAACCAACTCTTTCATGATTTTACTGACAGTGGTGTTTATTTTATTTGAAGCCAGCGGCATGCCAAATAAATTAAGGGCAGCCCTTCCTGATGCCGATTCGTCCCTGGCTTCGTTTGAAAAGTTTTTCACCGGGGTTCGTCAATATCTGGCGATTAAAACTTTGGTCAGTATCGCAACCGGTCTGATTGTTACAGGTGGTCTCCTGCTCTTAGGTCTTGACTATGCACCACTGTGGGGAATGATTGCCTTCCTGCTCAACTATGTCCCAAATATCGGCTCAATTATTGCGGCGGTCCCAGCCGTTCTGTTGGCAATCATACAATTAGGGCCTTTTTCCTCTCTGCTGGTTGCAGCTCTCTATTTGGTGGTTAATCTGACTATGGGGAGTGCTGTTGAACCACGGCTGATGGGAAAAACACTTGGCCTTTCAACTCTGGTGATATTTATGTCACTGGTTTTCTGGGGCTGGGTTCTTGGTCCGGTTGGAATGCTTCTGTCGGTTCCATTGACGATGGTTGTAAAGATTGCTCTGGAAGTGAATGAATCAACTCGCTGGATGGCCATCCTCCTCAGCTCCGACACCTCAGCTATCGTTATCGCAAAAAATTGAGCTCCGATCTTTTCATCTTGACTGGTCAAAGTTAGAAGACCCACTCTTAACAGGGTGTTAACTCTACGGAGGATCCTTTGCTCTACAGACCGTTCGGCAAAACCGGAAAGAATATCTCTGTTATCAGCTTTGGTGGGATGCGTTTTTCTGCACCAGAAAATCGGGAAGAGAGTGCCGACACCCTCCTCTACGCTCAGCAGCAGGGGATTAATTATTTTGATACGGCCCCCATCTACTGTGATGACCGGAGTGAAGATATCTTTGGCTACGCCTTTCGTCAGCTGCCCAGAGAAAGTTTCTACGTTTCAACCAAGTGTAGTCAGGCAAAAGGGGAGGATTTACGTAAAAGTCTGGAGCGCAGTCTGCAACGGCTGGGAGTTGAGCAGATTGATTTTCTCTACATCTGGCATCTGATGAACCCGGCAGACTGGGAAAAACGGAAACAAGGTGGAGCAATTGAAGCTGCCTTAAAAGCACAAGAAGAGGGGTTGATTGGGCATCTGCTCTGCTCCTCACATATGGAGGGGGAAGATCTCTCCAAAGTGCTTGACGAGAAAATATTCGAAGGGGTTTTGCTTGGATACAATGCCATCAACTTCCCCTATCGCCGTGCTGCCGTAGAACAAGCTGGTAAACAGGGGATCGGCATTGTCACCATGAACCCCCTTGGTGGCGGGTTAATTCCGCAAAACCCAGACCGCTTTGCTTTTCTCAAGACTGACACCGCCAATGATGTCGTCAGTGCCGCACTTCAATTCAACCTCTCTCAACCTGCTATCACCACAGCATTGGTCGGGTTTGCCAACACCCGGGAAATTGATCAGGCGGTCGAGGCGGCAGACAACTTCGTCCCCTATAATGAACAGCAACAACGGGAGATACAGAAGAATATCGAAGTCTCATTTGACGGGCTCTGCACCGGCTGCGGCTATTGTCTACCTTGCCCTGTTGATATTCCAATCCCCAAATATCTGGATAGTTATAATCAACTGATTTTGACCGATGGTAACCAGCAGGCGGTCCTGGATCGTTACCGATTTCACTGGGACATCACCCCGCAACAGGCCAAAGAATGTATTGCCTGTGGAGCTTGTGAGGAACGTTGTACCCAACATTTGCCAATTATTCAACGGCTGGCTGAGCTTCCCCTTAGGGCTTCGGAATAGCGGGTTGGAAGATTAGGCAGAAGGTGTGACGCTTACCCGAGCATTCCAAAGAGTTATAGCCCATGTGATCCAAGAGGTTGGAGGATCCATGTGCACCAATGCATTAGAGCTATCAAGACGGGCGGCACGATCAAGAACATGAGGAGCAAGCAGATCCAGTGTCTCCAATTCCCCTATACCTTGATTTGGAAATCCGTCTGGAAAACTTTCTTGCACCTCCGATGCCTGGCGAAGCAAATCAACCGCATGTTCCAAGCCAGAATCTGGAAGAAAACTTTTATCTTTTTCGCTCATAATCGGTCTTTTTATGTGCCTGAGAAGTAAGAAACTGCGAAAATAGTTTTTCAACAACCTCTATGGAAGAGTTCAACCGATGATCTCCTGAAATTAAATGCAATGAACAGTCAATATCTTTTGCAAATTCAATTGAGTTCTCTGGTGGAATAATGTCATCAGACCACCCATGGACAATTTCTATATTGGTATTATTCCTGTAATTTTGTTTTTTATACCCTTGCAGAAATAGAGCTGGCGCTAATAAAAATATTCCTGTCGCATTAACTTGGGCTGAAGCAACCAAAGAAACGTAACCTCCCATACTTGATCCCACAAGTAAGAAATCGTCTTCTTCATCTTTTAAGATGCTGATCAGACGTTCAACTCTAAGGTCAGGGTCGAGGATATCTGAATAATCGATACTAGCAACACTGTAGCCATGTTCTTCAGCAATACTTGCGAGTCTTTTAATTTTACTCCCCCAAGGACCACTCTCTTTTCCGTGAGAAAAATATACTTTCATATCACTCCAGATTTCTTATTTGCACATAACAATTTAGGATACAGACCCCGATAAGGTACTATGAAAAATAACGTTTGACAACTCTAACGTTCCTGAACGTGTCATTCTACTAGCCCGATAACAATAAATAACGATAGATATGAAAAAAACTGGATAACACTTATCAGCCCCCCCCGTTCGTTCTTTGACAACCGACTGATCAATAAACGCCCATCCGGTTTCTAGTTTGGGATTC
>JAUVCS010000074.1 GCA_030590745.1 Desulfuromusa sp. | reverse complement strand
TTGCGTAATTCATCCACTAATGCCTGACGATCAGCAGCATAAAAATTGCGACCATCGTAGCGGTCACTGTTCAACGCCAGACCAGCGGCGGCAATAATACCGATACCGCCATTCAACGCAACATTCCCTGCCAGGCGGTGTGCCGATATCCGCACCCCCATACCACCCTGAATGAGAGGGTAGGGAACATGGTACTGACCGATAGTTAATCCTGAAAGCATAAGAACTCCTATATGGGAGGCGAATGGGTACTGTACCCCGAGAACCTCTTGACTATAATCCACAGATATTATCAGCCCAAACAGCTTAGAAATGTAATAGTTATGTAAAAACTGACTTGTAACGCCCTGATTTCAATGGTAATAGATGAGATATGAAACTGTTTAGACGCCTTTTTCACCCCCTGATCACCTTTATTGTCATTCAAATCCTCTGGATTCTGTTACTGGTCTCCTGGATCTATTGGTTTCTCGGTCGCCACCAGCAATTAAAAGAACTTGCCAATAAGTACCAGGTGGAATGGCTACCGGCGTCTGGCGACTGGCTGATCCTGGCTGAAGGGATCCTTCTGTTAGTTGCTATTCTGGTTGGTGTTTATGTCATCTTCCTCTACTGGCGACGCCAGGCTTCATTAAATCGCTCACAACGCCATTTTATCAACCAGGTGACTCATGAATTAAAATCTCCACTGGCATCAATTCAACTCCACCTTGAAACAATCCAGATGCGTCAGCCAAACCCGAAGCAGTTGCAACAGTTTGTCTCAACAATGCAGGGGGACAGTGAACGCTTAAATGGTTTAATCAATAACCTTCTGACTGCCGGAAAAATAGAACATAGAGGGGCAGAACTCAACCTGCAACAGGGTAATCTGTCGCAAATGATTGAAGCTTATTTTTTGCTGGAAAAAGAAAAATTTCCTGCCGAGGGGAGGTTATCCTGGGTCATTGAACCGGGACTCATGGCCCGTTTTGAAACTGAGGCCCTTGAAACTGTTATGCGCAACCTGTTGGAAAATGCAATTCTCTACGCTGATGGCCCACCAATTATTGAAATTAAGTTGAATCGAGATGGTGAGACGGCCCATTTACGCTTTATCGACCAGGGAAATGGAATTTCCAGAAAAGATCAGAAAAAAGTTTTCCGGATCTTTTATCGAATCCGTCGTAGTGGAAAAACTATTCCCGGCAGCGGTCTCGGCCTGTTCATAGTTCGTAATGTGATTCGACTTCATGGGGGGAAAGTCTGGATTGAAAGTCTGGGAAAAGGTAAAGGGACAACCTTTCATCTGATGATCCCTCTAGCGACAAAGAAAACATGATGAAGCAAATGAAAATACCCTTATTACTGGTTGAAGATGAACCACATATTGCCCAGGGATTGATTTTTAATCTGGAAGAAGAGGGCTATCAAGTCTCCCATGTTGAGAGTGGTGAACAGGCTCTTGAGCAACTGACAAAAAAGTCGTATGCATTGATCATTCTGGATCTGGCATTGCCGGGAATCAGTGGTCTTGAGGTCTGTGAGCAGTTACGGGAGCAGGAGAACCAGATACCAATACTAATGTTGACTGCCCGGGGGACAGAACAGGATCGGATCACCGGACTTAGCAAAGGGGCAGATGATTATCTGGCCAAGCCCTTCAATCTTAAAGAGTTCTTATTACGTGTTGCGGGGCTACTCCGCCGCGCCAGCTGGCAGCCAGATAATTTGGAGAATGAATTTTATAGCTTTGGCAAAAACCGGATCAACCTGGAAACACATCAGGCAGAAACAACCCATGGAACCATCCAGCTCACCGAACTGGAAATGAAGATGTTGCTACTTTTTTTTGCCCAGGAAGGAAAGATCCTCTCCCGGGGTGAATTACTCCAACAGGTGTGGGGAATGTTACCAGGAACCGAAACCCGTACCCTCGATAATTTCATTGTCCGGTTGCGCAAATACTTTGAAGCTGAGCCGATAAAACCCCGCTATTTCCGCACCATCCGTGGGCGAGGATACCAGTTTATCCAGAACCCGGAGTAGTTGTGAAAGTGCTGGCCGATACGATGTAATCTGCTGCTGTAGAAAGTGGTATTTTCCAAAATCAGAAACGCCATTCTTCTCTGCAAAAATTCAATGCATTTCCTGACAAAACAGCAAATCAAATTGTCAACAGATTGCCTCTATATTATAATCAATCTGTTGAGATTCAACTATTACGGATAAATAACCTGTTATTTTTAAAAGGAGAGCAAGATGAAGGCAGTTCTGATCGATGAATTTGGTGCTCCAGAAGTTATGAAAGTCGGGGAAATTGACAAACCACAGCCCAAAGCTGATGAAGTTCTCGTCAAGGTTGTTGCCACCAGTGTCAACCGCCCTGATCTGGTACAACGGATGGGCAACTATCCCGCCCCAGCTGGAGACTCAGAAGTTCTTGGGCTTGAAGTCGCTGGCACCATTACGGAGATTGGCAGCGCTGTTGATAATTGGAAAATTGGTGATCGGGTTATGTCACTGGTCGGTGGTGGTGGCTATGCAGAATATGCCGTTGCCTACGCCAACCATTTAATGCCAATTCCCGACAGCATGAGTTTTGAAGAGGCGGCCTGTGTCAACGAAAGCTACATCACCGCGTTCCTCAATGTATTTATGCTTGGTGGCCTGCAAGATGGACAAACCGCAATTCTCCACGGTGGCGGAGGTGGGGTAAATACTGCCGCAATTCAACTGGCAAAGGCCCTCACACCAAATGCCAAGCTGATTGTTACGGCTAGTCCCACCAAGCTGGAACGGGTTAAAAAGTTGGGTGTCGATCTGGTGATTGATTATACCGAAAACCCCGATTTTACTGGCATAATCAAAGAGTATACCAACAAAAAGGGGGTTGATCTGGTCCTCGACCATATTGGTGCCAAATACTTGAAAGCAAATATGAACTCCCTTGGTTATACAGGAAAACTTGTTGTTATTGGCGTCATGAGCGGGATTAAAGCTGAGTTGAATCTGGCCTTGATGATGGTCAAACGCCAGCAGATCATTGGTTCGGTTCTGCGTAGCCGTCCGGTTGCCGAAAAAGGGGATATCGTTGCTGAATTCACCCGTCGAGCTTTGCCAAAGTTTGCTGATCGAAGCATCATCCCGATCATTGAAAAAGCTTTTCCACTTACTGAGGTTGTCGCGGCACACCAGATGATGGAAGCAGATCAACATTTCGGTAAAATTGTTCTGAAAATTGCAGATAGCTGATTTAACAATAATGAATGGATGGGGAGAAAGCGTCCTGCTGAATTTAAACCAAAGGACGTTTTCTGCCCCCCCAAATCCCCAGCATTTCTTGGAGTACGCCGCTACTGGTCAGCAATTCAATCCGGTGAGACAATAGCCTGAGAGGCAAGCTTAAGAACCGCCTCAAGAGGAAGCAAACTTCTGGTTTTGGCAATAAACCCATTGACGTGAACAAAACGGATGTCCGGGTCAGCAGCAACAGAGCGGAAATCGACCGTCATACTATCACCCACCCTGACCATTTCCCACCCGGCACCACGGGTCGACGGAGTAATACTCATGACCACGGCTTTATCGTTAAGAGCACGAAGATACAACTCCATTGACAACTTGGGGTTATCTTCAATCTGACTGACAAGAGCTTTGAGGTGTTTTATCGGTAAAACTTTTGCTTCTCTTTTTAACCGCTCCAACCGAACCATTTTCAAACCGACCATTTCAATAAAATCAGCTCCAAAATCTTTCATCAGCCGGTAAAAAGTATCCTGCTCAGTTAATGATGTCACCTTTGAGAAACAGGATAAAATATAACCATCAATTGGCGAAGAAGATGAAAACAGGATACTGGTATCGACCCCCAGATATTCAGCGGTTCTATAGGGACCACGGACATCCATCATGCTCATTTGAGCATACCAGCCAAAAACCACCATAGCTGCATCATGATAGCCGAGATATTTCATCACCAGGTGAAAGGCACAGGGAAGTGTTGCATTCTGGTGATGGT
Source organism: Desulfuromusa sp. (assembly GCA_030590745.1). Lineage (GTDB taxonomy): Bacteria > Desulfobacterota > Desulfuromonadia > Desulfuromonadales > Geopsychrobacteraceae > Desulfuromusa. The sequence goes on along the minus strand of JAUVCS010000074.1, from coordinate 1,528 downwards.
CAAAATTATGTTTTTCCAGATCGTGTTCCATCCCGACATCCACAACATAGGTATCTGGATCAGCAAGATCCTCACTGGTTGCTTCGCGCCGAAAAACCTCTGCAGAATCGAGGGTCGCCAGCAGAAGACTCACGGCCATAAAGTCGTCTTTGTGGGCACTCCCCGGATGGGTAATAATTTTATACATACAACCGTCCCCTCCCTTCACTCAAATCTCTGGTGCTCTTGACCTGGTGGAAAGTTCGACACCGCAATTTCCATCACAATAGGGTTGATTGTTGCTCTCTCCGCAACTACATAAGTAGACCCGTTCACGCTCCTTCACCTCAAACCGAATCGGGACATGTTCACCACTTTGATGGTGCCCATCACAAAAAGGGAGCCTTTCAGAGCTGCCACAGATGCAGCGAAAGTAAACTCCCGGTTCAAGAGTTAGTGCGATTGGCATTCCAGCATCATTATTTATCTGACCCATGAGTCCCTCCTGAAAAATAGATTACCATTGTGAAGCAGTTTAGAATTTATAAAATAATAATTTTCACTTTTATGCCGGGAGAAAAAATTTCAACCGATTCTCATGCTATTTCATCTATAGTTGTTCCATGAAAAGAATATCAATGTAATCACCAGATAGCAAACTTAAGGGTCATGTATGAAAAAAAATATTATTTTAATTGGTATGCCCGGTGCGGGGAAGAGTACCGTTGGGGTTATTCTAGCCAAACGGATCGGCTTTCATTTCATTGATACAGATCTACTTATCCAGTCTCAGGAAAAATGTCGATTGCAACAGCTTATCGATACCCAAGGTTTGGATAATTTTCGTAAAATTGAGGAACAAATTTTATTGAACCTCCATACAGATCAAAGTGTTATCGCGACTGGGGGATCGGTTGTTTACAGTAAAAACGGACTACAAAAACTCGGGTTGAGCGGTTATCGGATCTACCTTCAAATTGGACTTCCAACATTACGAAAACGAATTGCCGATATGGGTCAGCGGGGATTGGTCATGAACAAAGGGCAGACATTTGAACAACTCTATCAAGAGCGCTCCCCTCTTTACGAAGAATTTGCCGATTTAACCATCACCTGTGGAGAGCTGAACGCCGAGCAAGTTGCAGCGGCAATCGAAAAAAAGCTCGACAGCTTCTTCCCAATGTTATCCTGAATGATGCTATTCCAAGCAATCTTTCCAACTTCATTGACAACAAAGATGGATCTTGTTTTTGTTTTTGAACCACCATTTCCCATATGACGCAGCCGGAGTGGAATAGCTGATTTGAGAAATAGAGCGGCAAATGTTTGAGGGCGAAGCCTGAGTTTTTGCCGATCCTCAAAACAGCTGTGGAATGTAGGGAACAAGCTATCGCCGAAGGTTATGGCTGGCAAGGAGTTCGGGCGTATTTCTTTGCTTCGTTTCTTTGGACGCACAAAGAAATGAAGGCGTCGGGTGGGGACGCAACCCCACGACCTTTGTAGGTTGTCAACCCGTATTCTAGGGAGACGGAACAAGTACATGTCCCCC
>JAUVCS010000095.1 GCA_030590745.1 Desulfuromusa sp. | reverse complement strand
AGGTGCTTTTACCGGAGCCCTACAGTCCAAAATAGGGCGGGTTCAATTTGCTGACGGGGGGACATTGTTCCTGGATGAAATCGGTGACATGAAGGCAAACTTGCAGGCTAAACTGTTACGTATGATTCAGGAACGGGAAGTTGAACAGGTTGGTGGTATTCGGCCGACCAAGGTTGATGTCCGGATCATTGCGGCAACCCATCAAAATCTGGAAGAGTTGGTTGCTGCAGGAAAGTTTCGTGAGGACCTCTACTATCGGCTTGCAGTGATCCCTCTGGTTGCCCCGCCATTGTGTGACCGGCAGGATGATCTGATATTGCTGATTGAACGTTTTATCGAACGCTTCAGTCGGCGGAAAACGGATCGGCGCACCACGATTGATCCCATTGCGATGAGAAGTTTGCAGCGTTATAGCTGGCCGGGTAATGTCCGTGAGTTGGAAAATTTGATGCAACGGCTGGTTATTCTGCATCGTGGCAAGCGGATCAGTTTAAGGGAGCTGCCTGAAAAATACCGGTGTATCGATGTCCAGGCTGATGATCTGGATTCTCCGGTCAATGACACAGTTCAACCTCTGGTTCCCTCTGTCCCTCCAGAAGTTGAATGGTCTGATGACGGGTTGGATTTCAATGGCTTGATCAGTGAGTTTGAGGACCGCCTGATTTTTCAGGCTCTCAGCCGAACGGGTGGTAATAAAAAAGAAGCTGCCCGGATCCTTAATCTAAAGAGGACAACTTTGATTGAAAAGATAAAGAAGAAAAATTTACCGGTATAGATCATAAATTTGCACTATAGTCTCTGTCAGCTGATATGATTTCCCCAATTAGATTGTTTTCGTAAGCAGAGTTAAGAGTGACGTTGCAATATTGTCCAACGGCACCAGTTGTTCCGCCCCCCCTTTTTCAAAGGCGACCCGAGGCATCCCAAAAACCACTGATGATTCCTCATCTTGAGCGATGCATTGCCCCCCGGCTTGTTTCATGGCCAGCATCCCTTCAGCACCGTCCTGACCCATTCCCGTCAACATGGCACCGACTGCATTAGTACCTGCATGTTTTGCCACTGAGCGCATCATAACATCGACGGAAGGGCAGTGACCGCTGACTTTTTCTTCCCCTCCAAGTTGGATTTCATAAAATTCACCGTTACGAACAACTTCAAGTTGCTTGCCACCCGGAGCAATCAGAATCAATCCGCTACGAATCCGGTCGCCATGTTCTGCTTCTTTAACATGCATCGGGCAGAGTTGATTGAGACGAACTGAAAACATTTTAGTAAAACCGGCTGGCATGTGTTGGACGATCACGGTACCTGGAGTGGTTGCTGGAAATTTTTCAATAACCTGGCAGATTGCGTCTGTTCCTCCGATTGAGGCCCCGATGGCAATAATTTTATCGGTTGTTTCTGCCAGTACCGAAGATGAGGTCACTGCTTTTGTAGTTGCAGCAATTTGCCATTTATCTTTCCAATGGGAAACATTGACGGTTGCAGCGATCTTCACTTTGGAGCGTAGTTCCGTCAGCACCGCATTCAAGCTGGAAGTGGTGTTGCTGGCTGGTTTGGCGATAAAATCGACAGCTCCGGCTTCCAGAGCTTCTATGGTAATCTGTTTACCATGCTGGGTCAGGGTACTGACCATAATTGTCGGGATTGGGTATTGCGGCATCAACTTACGCAGGAAGGCAACCCCATCCATCCGTGGCATTTCAACATCCAGAGTCATGACATCCGGCTGTAACTCAACAATTTTATCACGGGCAATGTACGGATCGGGGGCTGTCCCGATCACCTCAATGTCTGGATCCATCGATAATCCCTGGCTGAGAATGTTTCTCATCAGGGCGGAATCATCGACAACAAGAACACGGATAACTTGAGCCATCAGCGTTCCCCTTTCTGGTAAAGCGCTGGATTTAAGTCGTAGTAGAGGGTTTGGCTGTGCCCCAGAGTTTCTGAATAACCGATAAACAGCTATTCGCTGGATTGCAGCCACAAGATTTAATTATACAAAACAAATAATTAAAAACATAGGGAAAAGTAATTTATTTTAATTTTCTTTTTGATCGGTAAGAGATCCGGCTGATTACCCCTCAGTTTATCTGTTCCAGCAACAATTTCTTTTCTGCATACTCTATAATGTGGGGGACATGGTCGCAGTTACATGTCTCCAGATAACGGGTTAATAACCACAAAGGTCGCGGGGTTGCGCCCCCGCTCGTCGCCATACTCTTTTGTACACCACAAAAGAGTATGCAGAAAAAGGTGCCCGACCTTCTTGCCCGCCGTTGGCGGGTTCCCTCCATGGAACAGTTACTTTGAGGATCGGCAAAAACTCAGGCTCCGCCTTCAAACATTTGCCGCTCTTTTTCTCAAATCAACTGTTCCATTCCGGCTGCGTCACACGGGTTGGGCAGTTCAAAACAAAGTTAAAGTCCTTCAGGAAGTCGCTGAATTTTCTTAAACTGGCGCCATTCGAGAATGGGGTTGAAATCAGCAGGACTATAGCAGATTATAATATCCCTGTAGAAAAGATCAGGAGGCATCAGAGCAATGAAAAAACCTTACAATCTGTTGGTCATCCTCGGAGCAACCGCTGGAGGGAAGACTGGGCTGGCAGTTAAAGTTGCGGTCCATTTTGATGGAGAAATTATTTCCGCCGACTCGCGGCAGGTGTATCGGGGGATGGATCTGGGGACGGGGAAAGATCTGGTGGAATATGGGGATATCCCTTACCATCTGATCGATATTGCCGACCCGGGCAGTGAATACAATGTCTTCCAGTTCCAGCGTGATTGCTTTGACAGTATCGAGACGATCTGGCAGCAGCAGCGGCTACCGATTATCTGCGGTGGTACCGGTATGTATCTCGATGCGGTGCTCAGGGGCTATCGCCTGGTTGCTGTCCCCCGGAATCAACAGTTGCGGGATGAGTTAGACCTTTTCAGCGACAGTGCATTGCGGCAAAAGTTGCTGGAACTTAAACCGGAGCAACACAACCGCACCAATCTGGAACAGCGGGAGCGGTTGATTCGGGCGATAGAAATTGCTGTGGGGGAACAAGTACAAAAGCAAGTTAATCCAGGGCTGGGTGACGAGGAGATCCCCCTGGATTTACCCCCATTGCCAGCAATTTCTCCTTTGGTTTTTGGGATTAAATGGCCACGGGAAGTTCTGCGCAAGCGGATAGAGGTGCGGTTGCGGCAGCGTTTTGATGCGGGGATGATTGATGAAGTGCAGCAATTGTATGATGCCGGGGTGGCCTGGGAAAAGTTGGAATTCTACGGTCTGGAATACCGTTTAATTGCTCAATATCTGCAGGGTAAATTAAATCGTAACGATATGGCGCAGAAGCTGCGTAGTGCTATCGGTCAGTTTGCCAAACGGCAGGAAACATTCTTTCGGCGGATGGAGAAACGGGGAGTGGAGATTTATTGGCTGGATGGGGAGGGGGATGTATTTGGAGAGTTGTGTGAGGTGATGGGAAATCGGTAAATCAGGGTAGTCTTCTGGGAATATGTACTTGTTACGTGTCCCCACATTAAAATAATGCGCCCAAACTACTTGCCCTGCGGGTTCCCTCTGCTTCGTTACGTTTTGCAGCTCAGAAAAAAACTCGCCTGTGGCTCAGACATTTTTCTTCGAAACCCTGCAAAGCGTAACGAAACTCCGGCTGCGTCACACGGGGTTTTGAACTTCACATCCCCCCTTTGGCTTCCGCCGGTTATAAGGTTTTTTGTGAACAGACAACTGCAAAAATATCTCAAAAATCGCGCTACCCTCTCTCCTTGGCAGATCGACGGTACCACCCGGACCGATTTCTCTGGCGCAGTTGTTATTCCAGCTTTAGCTGAGAGAGAAAACCTGCCAGCAACACTTAACAGTCTCTGCTTGAATCCACCCGAATATCTTGCGCAGACGCTGGTGGTCATCATTATCAATAATCGAACCGATATCTCTGCTGATCAATTTGATGACAACCAAAAGACGCTCGACTGGTTGCGGTCGAAGCCCTATCCACAACTCAACCTTGCCTGGATTGATGCCAGCTCTCCCGGTCTCGAACTTCCAGAGAAAGACGGTGTTGGATTGGCGCGGAAAATTGGTTTTGATGCAAGTCTGCAATGGCTCGATTGGAAAGTTGAGCCGCTGTTGATTTCGTTGGATGCCGATACTCTGGTTGACCAGAATTATCTCAGGACTATTTTTGATCATTTTACGCTGAGTCTACATAGAGCCGCAGTGATCCCATTTCGGCATCAATCGGTCTCAAACTTAAAGCAGGTAAACGCCATCCGCCATTATGAGCTTTATCTGCGCAGCTATCTGTTTGGTTTGCAGGTCGCCGGTTCTCCCTATGCTTATCACAGTATTGGCAGCACATTTGTTTGCCGGGCGGAGGCTTATATCAGAGCCGGGGGGATGAATCGGCGTTGTGGCGGGGAAGATTTTTATTTTCTCCAGCAGTTGGCTAAAACCTCCGGGATTGCAATGGTCAATGGGACAGTTGTCCATCCCTCGTCACGGTTTTCAGAGCGGGTGTCGTTTGGTACCGGGAGAGCAGTTCAAGGTCAAGTGGAAGAGGGGGAGGTTCTATTTAATTTTGTATCTGTGAAGGAATTTAAAGTCCTCAAAGAGTGGCTTGAGTTGATTAACTGTCAGGTGGATAGCAGCGCTGATCAAATACATCAGCACAGCTTGAATATTTCACCAGTTTTACATCAATTTTTGGCAGAGTTGAATTTTGTTCAGGTGTGGCAGAAACTGCAAAATAACCACCCTACAAGAAAACAGCGGCTGGCAGCTTTTCACGACTGGTTTGATGCTTTGCGTACCCGCCAGCTGTTGGCCCGGATCGAGGGCGATTCAAACTCACCTGCTGTAGAGATTGTCGCGGAACTGCTGAGTTGGGGCGGTTATAAGGGGGTTGAAAAAGAGGTTGATCAGTTAAAGCTGTTGGAGAGTTTGCAGGGAGTGTGATGAATGACCCTCTCCCGTGTGACGCAGCCGGAAAGAAACGGAACTTTGCAGGAATTCGAA
>JAUVCS010000198.1 GCA_030590745.1 Desulfuromusa sp. | reverse complement strand
TAATATTTTTGATCGTCAAGTGGAGGGTATAAAGTGAAAACTTTTAAATTACGCAGCACCAGCTTGTTACTTATCATCATCACCACCCTTTTTTTCCTGGGTGGTTGTGGAACCGAAGTCAAGCGAATGGATGTAGATGAGGTAAAAGATCTCAGTGGCGCCTGGAATGATACCGATTCACGTCTGGTTTCGGAGGAGATGATTGATGATATGCTGAAACGACCATGGGTCAGTGACTATCAGGCGGTCAATGGCAAACGACCAACTGTCATTGTTGGTGAGATCCGAAATCTCAGTCATGAGCATATCAATGTCAAAACCTTCATTGCCGACATGGAACGGGCGATGATCAACTCCGGACGAATCGATTCCATTGCCTCCTCTGTAGAGCGCCAGGAAATCAGAGAGGAACGAAAAGATCAGGATCTGAATGCTCGGGAAGATACCCGTAACGCTATGGGGCAGGAAACCGGGGCGGACTTTATGCTCAAGGGGCAGATTAATACCATTATTGACCACGCCAGTAAAGATCAGGTGCGCTATTATCAGGTAGACCTGACCCTGATCAGTATGAGCGACAACCGTAAGGTGTGGCTGGGACAGAAGAAAATCAAGAAGTTCGTCAAACGCAGCAAGCTTCGTTCTTGATTCCGGGGTCTGACTTTTGCGAATGATGACGGTTGGCCAAAAATGGTGCAGCTTGCGTGGGCTTGTTTTTGGCCTGTTTCTGCTGACATTGATCGGCTGCGCCAGTCATAGCAGTCAGTTTGCTCCGATTGCTACAGAGATGGCCGCAGGTCACATTGAGCAGGCTCTGGAACAGCTTGAAGAAGAAAACCCACCAAACCGGGACCAACTTCTGTGGCTGATGAACCATGGGATGTTATTGCGGATGAAGGGGGACTTTGCTGCCAGTAATCAGGAATTTACGGTAGCCAAACAACTGGTTGAGAAACTGGATGCCCTCAGCCTGCGTGAGCAGGTGCTGGCATTAGCAATAAATGATACTACCCGTAGTTATGCCGGTGAGCCCTATGAACAGGTGCTGTTAAATGTTTACAGTGCCCTTAACTACCTTGATCTGGGGGAGCCGGACGATGCCCGGGTTGAGGTGCTTCAGGTTGACTTGCGGCTTGCTGAGATGGTGGATCAGGAGATTGGTCCCCTTTCTGAGACGGATCCTTTCGCCCGTTATCTAAGTGGAATAATTTACGAACAATCTGGCGAATACAGTGATGCGATGATTTCTTATCGCAGCTCTTACCAGGCTTATCTGGAACATGGCAAGCACTATCCGCTCAGGGTACCGGATCAGTTAAAGGTTGATCTGTTGCGGAGCAGTGAACGGGTTGGTTTGCAGGATGAGAACCATCGTTATCAGAAATTGTTCGGTATCAGTCATTGGCAAACAGCAGAAGCACTAGAGCGACAGGGTGAGCTGATCTTCCTGTTTCATAATGGTTTGGCTCCGGTAAAGGTTGAGAAGTCGGCGATGTTTCCGGTTATCGGGCAGGGATATCTGGTCCGCATTGCGTTCCCCGAATATGCACGCCGTCAACCTGGGTTCTCTGCTGCACGACTGCAGATTAACGGACAAGAGATAGACACAGCCCTGGTTGAAAATATTGAAGAACTTGCTCTTGCTGAACTGTCAAAAAATATGCCGATCATTATTGCAAGAACCGTTGCCAGAGCGGCTCTGAAGTATAAGACCAGTCATGAAATAGGGAAGCAGAATGGTCTTGCCGGGCTGGTTGTCAATATTGCCGGACTGTTGACCGAACAGGCTGATACTCGCAGCTGGCAGTCGTTGCCGGCAGACATCCAATTAGCCAGAATCCCTCTGGAACCGGGCGAATATGACCTTGATGTTGAGCTGCTGGATATGAGTGGTCGGGTTGCACAACGGCTCCATTATCCTGCAGTCACCCTGCGAGCCGGGAAGAAAACCTTTCTTTCCTGCCAGCATATCGCGACAACTTCGTTGCGCGGGAGATGATGATGAGACAGATAATTATTTTACTCTGCCTGTTACTGATAAGTGCCTGTACCAAAGCTCCAGTTGTTCCAGACTGGATCTCCGGTAATTCTGCTGCATACTCAACTAATCGCTACCTGCTTGGCCGTGGAGAAGCTTCTTCAGTCGGCCTTGCCCGTGATCGGGCGCGAGCTGATCTGGCAAAAAACTTTGCTGTGCAGGTTCGGGAACAGAGTAGTGACAAATCGCTCTGGCAACAGGGTGGGGAAGGGTTTCAGGGTCTTCAGACAACGATATCACGACATATCCACACCCAGACGGATCGAATCGTCGAGGGGGTACAGATTGCGGAAACCTGGCGTGCTGAAGAGGGTGGAAACTACCATGCTCTGGCGGTTCTGGATCGTCTCCAGGTTGGGAGTCGGTTGCGGGTACGGATCAGGCAATTGGACAACGAAACCGCTGAAAGTATCAATCGGGCCCGCCGCGAAGAACGTCTTCCCGACCAGATTTCAGCTGCCCGGAATGCCCTTGAGGAACAGCTTGAACGGCGTTACCAACAGACCCAGCTGACCATCGTCGATGTGACCGGAACAGGGCTCAAACCTAAATATCAACTGGCAGATTTGAAGAATGATTTTGATGCATTACTCAATCGCTGGGAAATTGCTCCGCAGATGACTCAGGATGATCTAGGGGGGGGACAGGACCTGTTAGCGGGAGCCCTCGGTAATATTGGGGTACTGCATCACACAGATACCAGCAAAGCAGATTATCTGCTGGTTGGCCAACTGGTCAGTAAAGAGTTGAATACGACAGATGGCTGGTACTGGCTGCGTGGCGTTTTAACCGTTTCACTGCAGGATCGAAACAGCAAGCAGGTGTTTGGTACCCACCAGTGGCCTTTCAAAGTCTCTTCCCGGCAGCATGATATGGTGAAGACTCGGGCACGTAGTTACCTGGCAGCGGTTCTTGACCGTGAATTACTTGAAGTGTTAACCAGTTTTGGATCGGGGCAGAAGTAAAAAAACTGATTAACGCTGTGGTATCAACTGGCTGCAGCTCTGGAGAACCAGGTTCAATTGCTATTTTATTAACTGGATCTGGGGATACTTTGCTTCTCTCGATTTCAGACAGTCCCGGACTTGAGTGACCAGGGTCGCAACTTCAATCCCAAGATAAATCCCTGCAGCTCTCTGCAG
>JAUVCS010000022.1 GCA_030590745.1 Desulfuromusa sp. | reverse complement strand
AAGACCCAATGATTCACCAACCTTCATCAGTTCCTGCCAGAGTAAAGCTCCATCGGCAGCAGCACAATAGAGTTCAAAACCATCCTCGCCAGTATACCCGGTTCGAGAAATGATCGTCTTAATTCCAGCAACTTCCCCCTCTTCAAACCGATAGAATTTTATCGCAGAAAGATCAGTGCTGGTTATTTTTGCCAGGATATTGGCAGCAACCGGCCCCTGCAATGCCAACTGTGCATACTCCGCACTCCGATTAATCAAGGTTAAGTCACGGTAATTATTTTTTTTCTGTAAACCCTCTAACCAGGCAAAATCCTTGTCACTATTAGAAGCGTTAACACAGAGCAGGTAGCGGTCAGCAGCAAAACGGTAGAGAGTCAAATCATCAACAACACCGCCCGTTTCATAACAAAGGGCGGTATATTGCACCTGCCCATCCGTTAAACTTGCCACATCATTCGTTGTTGCATACTGGAGAAAATCAAAAGCCTGGGGACCGGACACTTCAATCTCCCCCATATGGGAGACATCAAACAAACCAGCGGTGGTTCTCACCGCCTTATGCTCAGCAATCACGCCAGAATATTGCACCGGCATGTCCCAACCACCAAAGTCGACCATCCGGGCTCCTGATTGACGGTGAATCTGATTCAGAGGGGTTTTATTCATCAGCAAACTCCTTAACGTTAATCAAACTTACTGCAACCGATCAGATTGCCTTTTTCTGCAAAGACAAAGAGCATCAATACTCTTTATCTGGAAATATTCCCTGAAAGACCGTTTTAGCAAATCCCGGGACTACTGTACACTAGGGGTATCATAAACAATAAATTAACTGCTCTCCCCGGCACGCCGTTTAGCACCCAACAGAGTGTTATAAAGTAACATTGTAATGGTCATCGGACCCACCCCACCAGGGACCGGAGTGATGGCAGCCGCATTGACTGAAGCTGCAGCAAAATCAACATCTCCAACCAATTTTTTTTCTCCGACCCGATTGACCCCCACATCTATCACAATCGCCCCCTTTTTTATCCAATCGCCCTTGATCATTTCGGGACGACCGACGGCAGCGATAACAATATCTGCAGCGGCAACTTTCTGTGGTAAATCAACGGTCCTTGAATGGCAGATGGTCACCGTTGCATGTTCAGCCAGACACATCAATGCAACCGGTTTCCCAACGATATTGGAACGTCCGACAATAACAACCTCTTTCCCTTTAAGTTCCACCCCGGTGTGTTCGAGCATTTTCATGATCCCATAGGGGGTACAGGGTTGAAAAACCGGATGACCCGTCATCAAACGACCAACATTATAGGGATGGAAACCATCAACATCTTTGGCTGGTGAGATTGTCTCGAGAACTTGCGCTTCATCAATATGTTCAGGAAGGGGAAGTTGCACCAGAATACCATCAATTTTTTCATCATTATTCAAGCTGTCGATCAATTCCAGTAATTGAGATTGGTCTGTTTCAGCTGGCAGTTTATGTTCAACAGAGTAGATTCCAGCAGCAGCACAGGCTTTTTCTTTCATTGAAACATAGACTCGGCTCGCCGGATCTTCACCCACCAGGACTACGGCTAATCCCGGAGTGACCCCCACGGAGATAAGCTCTTCTACATCAGTTGTGATCTGTCCCCTCAGTTCAGCTGCAATCGCTTTTCCATCAATAAGTTCTGCCACCGGCTAACCTCTCTAAAAAAATCAAATATTGAGTGACCCAGGATATAAACATCCAACTATTAAAGTTGACTACGACAAACAAGAAAAAATCCCCATCGGAACTTTTCCAACGAGGACCCTAACCTCAACTCAACCGTTTACCGCTTTAGGGGATGAAGTACCAGCTTCACTGCTACTTTTAGCAGGTGTTGAAGCGTTAACTTTTTTCTCAGTGGAATACCCCTGTTGATACCAGCCGCCACCTTTAAGTGCAAAAGCAGTTTTGGATATCAGTTTTTTAGCCTGTCCACCACAGTGGCGACAGCTATTGAGAGGTTCATCTGAAAACTTCTGTCGGACCTCAAAAACCAGCCCACAATCATCACAACGATATTCGTACAATGGCATAACTTCTTCCTCCAATATTTGTTATACAAACAACTGCTGATGATAAATCTCGGAAATGACACCTGTCAAGAAAAGTTTACGGTAGAAAAATTTATAGCAGGAGGGAATAAAAATCAGGGAAAATTGAGTTGGTCATCAATCTCACTATCATTTACCAAAGGTTCCAACAGACGGGTTTTATGATCATCCTCTTCAATCTGCAGGGTATCCATATTCAGCAGTTTTAAATGGCTCTCAATAAGCGACCTCAAACCACTTTCAAAGGTAATCTTCTGGCGCCGTATTTCCTGAATCTCACTGATCAATTGGATGCGACGGTCATGGGCGTCCCGAATCACCTGCTCCCCTTCAAGGTGCGCTTCAGCTACAGCAATTTCAGCCTCTTTCCGCGCATTAATTTTTAACTCTTCGGTTACCCGTTGCGCTGTCATAAGCGTTTCCTGCAGTGATTTTTCCCGGTCAAGCATTTGATCAAGAGATGTCTGGGTTCTGGCCAGAGACTCCTTAAGTTCATTATTTTGCCGGTGCAGCCGTTCAAGTTCATCAGCTAACATTTCCAGAAAATTATCAACAGCAGCTGTATCGTAACCAAACAAGCGGTTTTTAAACTGCTGTTGCTGTATCTCTATCGGCGTAATCCGCATCTATTATCCTTCAAGTTTAAATTTAATCAATGGGCTAACTGGTACAAAAAAGATACCAGCGTCTGCTGAATAACCGAGAGTAGTAGTAATAGAGCGATGGGAGATAAGTCAAAAGCCCCAGCCTGTAGAAATGGCAAAAGTCGCCGTAAACGATATAAAAGCGGATCAGTTGCGCTATGGAGAAAACGGACAATCGGATTGTAGGGATCAGGATTAACCCAGGATATAAGTGCCCGAGCAATGAGAATAAAAATATAAATATTAAATGCCAGATCGAGAATCCTGGCAATGGAGACAAGTAGAATATTCATTGTGATTACGACCTTTCTTTTTCTGGGAAACCTACTGTAACTCTCAATATTTATACCGAAAGAGAGGGATCTGTCAAACCTTTCCCGTTATCTTATGCCACAACAGAGACTTTTGACTTGCTCAGCAAAACTCGCTGAGTTATTTTAACATTATCGTTGAGGAAAAATATCCCCTTTAAAATAAGGTTAAAATAATGGTTCAAACAAACAATCTGAATGTTCTGGAAGTAACCCCCATCATCGCTCCCTCTGATTTGAAACAGGTCTTCCCTTTGCCACTTTCTGGTGCAAATTTTGTCAACGCCAGCCGCAACACGATTAAATCAATACTTAATGGGGAAGATAAGCGTCTGCTCGTTGTCGTTGGTCCCTGCTCTATTCATGACCCACTTGCGGCCATTGAATATGCAAAGCAGCTGGTTAAACTGGCAGAGACACTTCAGGATCAACTGTTTATTATTATGCGGGTCTATTTTGAAAAACCGCGGACAACCGTCGGCTGGAAGGGACTTATTAACGACCCGGATATGGATGGGAGCCATCAGATATCTAAAGGGCTGGGAGTTGCCCGGCAACTGTTCTGTGCCATAACCGAGATGCAATTACCCATTGCCAGTGAAATGCTCGACCCGATCACCCCACAGTATCTCTCTGACATAGTCAGCTGGGGGGCTATCGGTGCCAGAACAACAGAGTCACAAACCCATCGGGAGATGGCAAGCGGTCTCTCTTTTCCGGTTGGTTTCAAAAATGGAACCGACGGTGGCCTAAAGATTGCTCTGGATGCGATGGCTGCATCCTGCCGCTCTCATAGCTTTCTTGGTATCAACTCTGAGGGGCACTCGTCAATCGTCCATACTTCCGGAAACCCGGATATTCACCTGGTCTTGCGGGGTGGGGATAATGCACCAAACTACTATCCTGAAGAGGTAAAAAAAGCGGCCGAATTGCTTAAAACAAAACAATTACCCCCGGCTATTATGGTCGATTGCAGCCACGCAAACTCCTATAAAGACCACACCCGCCAAGGGGACGTTCTGGACAATATCATCGAACAACTGGTAACGGCTCCAGGCTCAGTTTCCGGAGTGATGATTGAAAGTAATTTGCATGCTGGAAATCAGAGCATTCCGGAGGATCTGAATCAGTTGAAATACGGGGTATCGATCACTGATAAATGTGTTGACTGGGAAACAACCGTAGAGATGTTAACCATGGCACATCATAAATTGGAACAGAGGTGAAAAAGATCCAAAAACAAAAAAATTAATGGATCGGCTGAGATTTTAACTGATTATCCACCCCGATCAGATCAATAGTCCCATACTCTTTTTCATACTGCTCAATATTGTTCTGCAATGCCAGCAACAGACGTTTTGCATGACGTGGGGAGGTAATCAAACGGGACTGAACCTGCGCTTTGGCAGCCTGCGGCTGGACATAGATACAATCGATCACAAATTCACTGTCGTTATGGTTCACCACTGCTAAATTAATATACTGGCCCGAGGCGGTATTGTCATTTATCTGAATCTCAATCTTCATTTCCTGGTTCTTAGTCATAATGCAACCTCCAAATAACTATTACAGATCATTCAATAGTCGATAAATCCCCTGCTCCAATTCCCAGACAATATCGACAGCCCGTTGATGCTTATCTTTCTCCAGCATCACCCGAGCGCGATCCAGATAACCATGGGCATTTAGCAGTACCGGTGAAAGTTTTGATTCTAACTGAAATTGCGGGATCTCCCCCACTGAATCGATTAAATCCTGTAATTCTTCCGCAGCAAGATCAACCAATCGCAATGCGTTGACCGTACTCTCAGGGAGGATCTCGTAAAGATGATCTGATTCTTGATCGATACGTTCCAGAAGCTGCCGGTAGCGGCCCGAAATTGACATAATAACTCTCCCTTTTCTTTAACCTGAATCAGTGAATGGTTCGACTGTTAATAGCACAAGTGCTTGAATTCCACCGCTCATTCACTAATCAGGTTTAAAGCGACTCTCTGGAGCGGCATCCTATGCAAAGGAGAGAAAAAGATCAACCCAAACAGCAAGGGTTTTCTCTTACCGGTTGACTTTGGTATTCTCAGGCTGCTAATTTCATTAAAACAAACAACACGCTGGGGGTGTCTTAGTCACTGAGAGTTCCGGATAAACCGGAGCGACCCTTGGAACCTGATCCGGTTGATACCGGCGTAGGGAAGCGGTCATAGATAGCAATATAAGCTGTCAAAAACCGCCTTTTGGCGGTTTTTTTGTGCGGATATTATGCAGATTTATCTCAATGAAAAGCAACTGGAAGTCGATAATCATCTGTCCCTGTATGAACTGCGTAATACCTATCAGGCAAATGCAGATTTACTGATTATCAACGGCTATCCAGCCAGTACTGATCAAGTGCTGAATCCTGGTGATCATATCGTTATGATCCGGCGCGGTGAATGCCCTTCAGCAGAAGAGCTGGAGAGTCTGATGATGGCACGACACACGCCGGGTGTGCAGCAGAAGATCAAACAGGGCAAGGTTGGAATTGCCGGAGCCGGGGGGCTTGGCTCTCACGTTGCTATCGCCTTGGTACGGATTGGTATCGGACAACTGAATATTGTCGATTTCGATGTTGTAGAACCATCAAATCTGAATCGACAGCAGTATTTTTTTGATCAAATCGGCATGCCCAAGGTGCTGGCATTAAAAGAGAACTTACAGCGGATAAACCCAAATAGTAAAATTAATATTTTCAACCAGAAAGTGGTGCCAGAAAATATCGGAGAGTTTTTTGGTGAGGTTGATATTCTAGTTGAAGCATTTGACAAAGCTGATCAGAAAGCCATGTTGACAAACTGTTTTTTGTCCAACTTCCCCGATAAATTTTTGGTAGCAGCGTCGGGAATTGCCGGATATGAACCATCCAATACAATTCAAACCACCAGGATATCAGAACGGTTCTATCTTTGTGGCGATGGTATCAGTGCCGCCGAACCGGGTCGCGGATTGATGGCTCCCCGGGTTGGGATTGCAGCACACCACCAGGCCAATACAGTACTACAACTTCTGTTAAATAACCGTGCAGAATGAAATACTATGAAAATAACGATTAATGGGGAAACAAAAGAGTTCCGGGAGCAACTGACAGTTCAGCAGTTGCTACAACGGTTAAAGTTGCAATCTGATCAGGTTGTCGTTGAAATAAACCGCACTATCCTTCCACCAGCTGTTCACCACGACACAGAACTCAAAAGCGGAGACATCATCGAGCTGGTTCAGTTTGTCGGTGGTGGTTAAGTACACAAAAAGACAGGATTTATTATGGATCACTTGATAATCGCCGGACGTAAATTCAATTCACGGTTACTGGTCGGCACCGGTAAATTTTCTTCAAACCAGGCAATGGTCACAGCGATGGAAAACTCAGCTTGTGAAATTGTCACCGTTGCGCTTCGTCGTGTCGATATTGACAACCCTGAAGATTCACTCCTCTCCCATATCAATTTGGATCGTTACTTATTGCTCCCCAATACCAGTGGTGCACGGGATGCGGAAGAGGCTGTCCGCCTGGCCCGTCTGGCTCGTGCCGCAGGTTGCGAACCGTGGGTTAAACTGGAAGTGACTCCTGATCCATACTATCTTCTACCTGACCCGATTGAGACCCTCAAGGCCGCAGAGATACTGGTTAAAGAAGGTTTTATCGTGTTGCCATATATGCCTGCCGATCCGGTTCTCGCCAGACACCTGGAAGAAGTTGGTACCGCAACCGTCATGCCACTAGGAGCGCCAATTGGCACTAACCGGGGGCTTCGCACTCGTGATCACATCGCAATTATAATTGAGCAGGCGAATGTTCCGGTGATCGTTGATGCTGGCCTCGGAGCCCCTTCTCATGCAGCAGAAGCAATGGAGATGGGTGCTGATGCGGTGCTGGTCAATACCGCCCTGGCGGATACGACAGATCCGGCATTGATGGCTCAAGCTTTTCGTAAAGGGGTCGAAGCCGGGCGCGAAGCCTATCTGGCCGGGCTTGGCGGCCAACGCCTTCAAGCTGAAGCCTCCAGCCCGTTAACCGGCTTTCTGAGGAATGACTGATGAGTTTCCAACAACAGCTGCAACTCTACCCACAAAATGAAATTATACAACGGATCACGACTACGACATCGCAACAGATTGATCGGGCATTGCAGCAACAACGGTTGAATATTGAAGATTTTTCCGCCCTGCTCTCCCCCAATATCACCGACAAACAACTGGAACTGATGGCGGAACGAGCCCACCGTATCACCAGACAGCGCTTCGGTCGTACCATTCTTCTCTATGCCCCTCTCTATCTTTCCAATGAATGTTTTAATGGCTGTAAATATTGTGGCTTTAATGCTGACAATAAATTCCTCCGTAAAACTTTGACAATGATAGAGATTGAGCGTGAAGCAAAAATTCTCCGCAGCCAGGGATTCCGCCATATGCTGCTCTTAACCGGTGAAGCACCCAAGGTAGCAGGCATTGAATATCTTGAAGGGGCAGTTAAAATCATCAAAGAGTTCTGTGGCTCTGTCTCAATCGAGGTGTTCCCGATGGATACTGATGGGTACCGACGGATGGTGACTGCCGGGGTTGACGGATTAACTCTCTATCAGGAAACTTACGACCCTGAGCTCTATCAGCAACTGCACCCTTATGGACCCAAAAGTGACTACAACTACCGCCTTGAGGCTCCGGAAAGGGCGGGTCAGGCAGGAATGCGGAGAATTGGCGTCGGTTCATTACTCGGTCTGGGAAATAGTTTAAGTGATGTCTTCTACAGTGGGCTTCATGCCCTCTACCTGGCACGTAAGTTCTGGCGTACTCAAGTAACTCTCTCTTTTCCCCGGATTTGCCCGGCAGATGGCGGTTTTCAACCGAACACAATTGTTGATGATCGGCAGTTAACCCAATTTATCTGTGCCATGCGCCTGTTGATCCCCGATGCCGGGCTGGTTCTCTCTACTCGCGAAAATGCCGAATTACGTGACAACCTGCTACCACTTGGGATTACTCAGATGAGTGCCGGTTCCTGTACGGCACCGGGAGGTTACGGTGAAGAGGATAAGGATGCTGAGCAGTTCAGCATCAGTGATGAGCGCTCACCGGCCGAGGTTGAGAGTTTACTCAAGTCGCGGGGTTATGAAGCCGTCTGGAAGGATTGGGATGGTGCATTTCTGAATAAAGCTGCAAATGATTGAATCACTACCAAAAATTTATTTGATAACTGACCGCCATCAGATTCAAAAAGGGCATCAACTGCTGCAGGTTGTTGAAAAACTGCTACAAACAGGGGTGCGAATGATTCAGCTACGGGAAAAGGATCTTTCGGCTGCGGAACTCTATCCTCTGGCAATGGAACTTCGTTCTCTGACCCACAAATACAACTCTCTCTTGCTGATCAACGATAGAATCGACCTGGCTCAGGCAATCGGCGCAGATGGAGTTCATCTGGGTGGACATTCCCTGCCAGTAAAAATTGCCCGCCAGATACTCGGCTCTAACGCTCTGATCGGAGCGTCCACCCACTCGGCAGTAGAAGCAGAATCGGCACAGCGGCAAGGTGCTGATTTTATCACCTGCGGCCCGGTTTTTTTTACCCCCTCTAAAGCACAATTTGGGGTTCCACTTGGAATAGAATCCTTGCAGACTATTTGTAAAACTTGCAACATTCCTGTCTATGCCCTCGGAGGCGTCAAAGCAAACAATACTAGGGAGACCCTGCAAACGGGAGTACATGGTGTTGCCATAATTTCTGCCCTCCTCTCTTCCCCGGAGCCGATTCAAGCATACCAGCAGATCACCGCAAGTTTCTAATACGGGAACTCTTCCATTATTTCAGAACTGAATGATCTTCATTGAATTTGAAATAAAAAAAGGCTCCCACTTAAACAGCAGGAACCTTTTCTTTTATGGCGGGAATGACGAGACTTGAACTCGCGACATCCTGCGTGACAGGCAGGCACTCTAACCAACTGAGCTACATCCCCTTCTTGAACTTTTTTTTACTGTAGAGAAAGCACTCTAACCAACTGAGCTACTTTCCCAATAATATTGGTGGGCGAAGAGGGGCTCGAACCCCCGACATCCTGCTTGTAAGGCAGGCGCTCTCCCAGCTGAGCTATTCGCCCTGAAACTATCAGACTTTAAAATGGCGGGGCTGACGGGACTTGAACCCGCGACCTACGGCGTGACAGGCCGTTGTTGTAACCAACTCTACTACAGCCCCATAAAATGGTGGGCGAAGAGGGGCTCGAACCCCCGACATCCTGCTTGTAAGGCAGGCGCTCTCCCAGCTGAGCTATTCGCCCTGGAACTTATCAAAAATATTAAAATGGCGGGGCTGACGGGACTTGAACCCGCGACCTACGGCGTGACAGG
>JAUVCS010000032.1 GCA_030590745.1 Desulfuromusa sp. | reverse complement strand
TCTCCAACACAAATTCACCCCGCCATTAACCGGTTAATATCTTGACACCCTGTGGTGCTAATGCTAAAAACGCCTCGATTCAGTAAGTACTATACATATAAGGAGAAAAATCATGGAAAGAACATTCGCAATTATCAAACCCGATGCTTTTGCTGCCGGTTCAGCCGGTAGAATTCTGGCACGTATTTACGCTGAAGGATTTAAAGTTGTTGGTCTGAAAAAACTCTATCTGAGCAAAGTCGAAGCTGAGGGCTTTTACGCTGTCCATAGCGAGCGTCCATTCTTTGGCGAGCTGACCGATTTTATGAGCAGCGGTCCTTGTGTCGTTATGGCACTTGAAGCTGACAATGCGATTGCCAAGTGGCGTGACCTGATGGGAGCAACCAATCCTGCTGACGCTGTCGAAGGCACTCTGCGCAAAGAATTTGGCAGTAATATCGGAGAGAATGCTACCCACGGTTCTGATGCCCCTGAAACTGCTGCTTTTGAGCTGGGTTACTTCTTTAACGGCTTGGAATTGCTTTAATTGATTTCCGTTAAATAGCTTGTTTCTGTGAAAGCCCTTCGGTACTATTCCGAAGGGCTTTTTTCGTGCCGCACAGCTACTTATAATTGAATGAGGATTGTCTTGAATACAGGCAAAATAGATCTTAAAGGTTTGACTCAGGAACAACTGGAAGACTTTCTTTCTGAGCTCGGCAAAGAAAAGTATCGGGCAAAACAGATTTTGCGCTGGATTTATCAGCGTCATGTGACCGATTTTGAACAGATGACCGATCTGGCAAAACAGTTCCGCAGTCAACTGGCAGATCGCGCCTACGTTTCTTCCTGGGAGCCGGAGATCGTTGAAACCAGCAGCGATGGCACCCGCAAGTATTTGTTTCGTCTTGATGATGGCGAGTCGGTTGAGGCGGTCAGAATCCCGATGGATGAAGATCGTGCAACTTTGTGTATTTCGACCCAGGTTGGTTGTGCCATGGGGTGTCAGTTTTGTATGACCGGAACCTTCGGACTGGCGCGCAACCTGCGACCCGAGGAGATTGTCAATCAAGTCTGTGCGGCATTGCAGGACGGGCCGATAGGGAATATCGTGCTGATGGGGATGGGTGAGCCACTGCATAATCTGGACAATGTGGTGACTGCGCTGAAGATTTTTTATCTGGATGACGGACTTGGTTACGGAACGCGTCGGATCACCCTGTCAACTTGTGGTTTGGTTCCGGAAATTAAAGAGTTGGGGCAACGGATTAAAGTGCATTTGGCCGTTTCTCTTAATGCAACGACCGATGAAGTTCGTAGTCGTTTAATGCCGATTAACCAGCGTTATCCCCTTAGTGAACTTATGTCGGCTTGCCGTGAGTATGCCCTGTTGACAAAACAGCGGGTGACTTTTGAATATATTGTGATTGGTGGGGTTAACGATTCATTGGCTGATGCGAAGCGGTTGGTTAAACTTCTGCACGGGGTCCGCAGCAAAGTCAACTTGATTGCTTATAACGAACATGAGGGTGCCGAGTTTAAGGCTCCTACTGCGGAGTCGATCAAAACCTTTCAAAGTTATCTTCTACAGCGGGATATTGTGGCAACTCTGCGTGCCAGTAAAGGGCAGGATATCTCTGCGGCATGTGGGCAGTTAAAGGGGAAACTTGAGGATAAATCAGAGGCTTTATAAAAGTAGTTTTGGAGGAATATCAGTATGAAACAAGCGGTTATCGGTGTTATTGGTGGCAGTGGACTCTATGAAATTGAAGGGCTGACAGATGTTCAGGAGGTGAGTCTGGAAACACCTTTTGGTGCTCCTTCTGACGTTTACATTACTGGAACCCTTGGCGAGGCAAAGATGGTTTTTCTGCCGCGTCATGGTCGTGGCCATCGTCTGTTGCCATCCGAAGTTAATTACCGGGCTAATATCTACGGCATGAAAACTCTTGGGGTCGAACGGATTATTTCAGTTTCTGCAGTTGGAAGTATGAAAGAAGAAATTGTTCCCGGTCAGATTGTGATACCGGATCAATTTTTTGATCGGACTCAGGGAAAGCGTGCCTCGACATTTTTTGGCAATGGAGTTGTCGGACATGTTCAGTTTGCCGACCCGGTTTGCACTGAGCTCTCGGCCGTACTAGTCAAATCTGCCCGTGAAGTTGGTGCAACCGTCCATGCCGGCGGCACTTATCTCTGTATTGAAGGTCCAAATTTTTCCACCCGGGCCGAATCACGTATCTATCGCAGTTGGGGGGTTGATATTATCGGCATGACCAACCTTCCAGAGGCCCGCCTGGCACGTGAAGCTGAAATATGTTATGGGACCGTCGCTCTGGCGACCGACTACGATTGCTGGCATGAAGGTCATGATGATGTCTCGGTCGAAGCGGTTATCGCCATTATCCAGCAGAATGTTGCGACGGCGAAACAGATTATCAAGATGGTCGTGCAGAATCTGACCCGATTGCAGAAAAAATGTCATTGTGATGAGGCGCTTAAGTTTGCAATTATGACGGATAAGAGTTTAATTCCAGTGGCAACTCAGGAAGCTCTTAAGCCGATAATCGGTAAATATCTGAGCTGAAAGGGAAAAGATCAATGAGTATTCTTGTGGTTGGCAGTGTTGCTTTCGATTCAATAAAAACTCCATTTGGGGTGGCAGAGGATGTTCTTGGTGGGTCTGCCAGTTATTTTTCCACTTCAGCCAGCTTTTTTACCGATGTCAATCTGGTGGCGGTTATCGGCGATGATTTTCCGCAAGAACACATTGATTTCTTGCAGAGCCGCAATATCGACCTGACCGGTTTGCAGCAGACTCAGGGGGAAACATTTCGCTGGAAGGGGCGTTACGATTATAATTTAAACGAAGCGCACACGCTGGAAACCCATCTCAATGTTTTTGAATCATTTCGACCGGTATTGCCGGAAAATTATCGTGATGCAGAATATGTTTTTCTGGCCAATATTGATCCTGAATTGCAGCTGGAGGTTCTTCAGCAAATTAAAAATCCAAAACTGGTTGCTTGTGACACAATGAACTTCTGGATTGAGGGGAAAAAAGCCGAGCTGATTAAAACACTTGCCAAAGTTGATATTCTCGTTATTAACGAGGCAGAAGTTCGCCAGTTGGCAGATGAACCAAATCTCCTCAAGGCCGCAACAATTGTTCGCAGCTTTGGTCCAAAAATTCTGGTTGTTAAACAGGGAGAATATGGAGTGTTAATGTTTGGAGAGGGATCGTTTTTTTCTGCTCCCGCGTACCCTCTGGAGGATGTTTTTGATCCCACCGGGGCTGGTGATACCTTTGCCGGTGGGTTTATTGGTTATATTGCAGCAACCGGGAACCTCGATGAACAAAACTTGCGGAAAGCAATAGTTTTTGGAACCGTCATGGCCTCTTTTACGGTAGAGAAATTCAGCCTCGATCGGTTGCGGGATATTGAGTATTCTGAGATCGCTGATCGCTATAAGAAAATTAAACTACTAACCGAGTTTGCTGATATTGATTAAATATGTTTTAATGGAGAATCTATCACCAGTTTTTACCAACAATAAAGGCCACAGCTGATGTTTATACAACATAAACAGTTGAAAAGTTTAAATATTCCAGCTGGAAAGGTTTCCCACCTTCATTCTTCATCGAGTAGCTTGCAGCTCTCTTTTGCTGAATACTCACCGCAGTTATGCCAGGCATATTTGCTCCAGATTTCAGGGGGAGATAAGGTTCTCGTTGTTGTGGCTTTTTATCTGGCAGAGAGTCAATGTTCCATTTTCTTTGTCCCCCAGTTTGGTGAAGTGCCACATAAAGATGCCGAAAAGGTTTACGAAGAAGGGTATAGTTTTATCGAATCAATGGGTTTTGATCTGACTGAAACGGATTACCATTTACTCTCAGAAAAGAAAAAGCAGTCATACTGGGCCGTATTACCAATCCGTCAGCCTCCAGCTGAAAAAGCAGCAAAGGTCACTGTTCCGGTGCAAAAAGCAACAAAGGTCGCTGTTCCAGCTGAAAAAATAGAACCAGACTTGAAAAAGCTACGTTCACGCAGCTTGGAAAGCTTAGGGAATTTATTTGCATCAATGTAATTTTAATTTGAGGAGTAACCTTTTCGTATGTTGAAATTTGTACCTATGCTGCTGTTGTTGACTCTTTTTTCCTGTGTTCCTATTACACCTGAATCGCAGCGTAGTGATGTTCAACGAGCAGATATCCACTACAAAATGGCACAGGCTAGTCTTCGATCTGGAAATCCGACCGGGGCATTGAAGGAGCTATTGCTTTCGGTGGAACTAGATCCGGATAATGCAATCATTCAGATTTCTTTGGCGCAAACTTATCAGCGGAAAAAAGCCTATCCACAAGCAGAAAAACACTATTTAAAAGCATTGGAGCTTTCCGACAACGACCCACGTTACCAGAACAATCTGGCCTCTCTTTATCTGGATTTGGAACAGTGGGATAAGGCTATTTATTATTTCGATCAGGCAGCACATAACCTTTTGTTTGTCGATACTCCGGTTTCGATTGCTGGTAAAGGTTATGCCTATTATAAGAAGAATGATTTTCAGACGGCATTAGGTTATTTGAATGAATCGATAGAACTCGCACCTCGTTACGCGTCCCCCTATTTTTTTAAAAGTAAAATTTATAACTCACTTGGAAATAAGGTTAAAGAAAAACTGTCTTTGCAGCGTGCTATAAGAATTGAGCCAAAATTTCTTGAACCGCGCTATCAGCTAGCTTTGTTACTTGCTCAGGAGGGTGCTATTGCAGAAGCGATAGAGCAGCTTGAAGCAATTATTGAGTATTCTCCGAATACAACCATGTCCTTTAAAGCTGAAGATCTGTTACAAAAGCTATCTGGAACCTGTGATTGATCTCGTCTCCCGCCCATCTTAAATTTACCATATAGTTATTAATAATATAATTAAATCGGCAAGTTAGGATTTCCATCGCATGCTTGACAGATGCTTTGTTGCTGCTACACTTATTGAAACGGTCAGTTTCAGAGGTGTTTATGGAAAAAGTTTTAATTGTTGATGACGAAGAAAATACCCGTATTGGCTTGGTCAAATTACTGGCTCAGGAGGGTTATCACGCCAAAGCTGTTGCGAATGGATTTGAAGCTTTGGAGTGTCTTAAAAAAGGGGATATCGGTCTGGTTCTCACCGATATTAATATGCCCGAAATGAATGGTCTGGTTTTTTTGCAAGAGTTGAACCAGAAATATCCAGAGATAAAAGTTGTTATGATCACCGCCTACGGTGGGGTTGATTCTTATCTCGAAGCGATGAATCAGGGTGCTTTGGAATATTTACACAAACCGGTCAAACTCAGGGATTTACGGGCGGTTATTAACAAGATTTTTAACCCCACAAACTCATTGGGAGATTCTTCAGCTTTATTGACAGGAGGTGACCATGAATAAATTCTCTACCGTGTTAGTTGCTATTGATTTTTCTGACAGTTCCGATAATGCATTTCAGATGGCACTCTCATTGGCAAGGACCTTTTCAGCGCAGTTACTGGTGTTGCACGTGATAAATGAGCCGGTTGATCTGCGTGGTTTCTATGTCCCTCATATCTCATTCGCCAGATTGGAAGAGGAGATTGAGGAGGGGGCTCAAAAGATGATGGAAAGTTTTTGTCGTACCCACATCGTTGATTTTGAAAATTTCCAGAAGCTGATTGTTGCAGGGCTACCATTCGAAGAGATCATTGCTCAGGCAGCAGAAAAATCTGCAGACTTAATCGTTCTTGGAACTCATGGACGTTCCGGGTTAGATCATGTTTTATTTGGTAGTACGGCAGAAAAGGTGGTGCGTAAATCAACAGTACCTGTTTTAACTGTCAGGTTGGAAGAATAGCCGTTTTGCAGTTATCTCTTTGAGATAGAAAAAAAGCAGCCGTTGGGCTGCTTTTTTTGTGATTATTTTGCTTCTCAGCGCGCATGCTTGATATAGTCATAAAAGCTTGATTTTTTTAGTTTTGCCATTGTCGCTAAGGTTTTTTTAAATGTCAGACCCCGAAAGTCAATTTGCCGGTGAAAAAATTCTTATTGTAGATGATGATGAAGTCATTGTCAGCCTGGTGGAATTGTTATTGAAGAAACGTGGCTTTGAGGTTTTATCCGCAGCCAATGGTGACCAGTGTTTGCAAATGGTGGCAAAACATTCTCCGGCACTTGTGTTGCTTGACTATATGATGCCGGTGATGAACGGTTTGGATACTCTTAAACAAATCAAGAATCAATATTCTGATATTTCTGTGGTTATGTTTACTGGCAAGGGGAATGAAGAAGTTGCCGTTGAGTTGATGCGTGCTGGCGCTGCAGATTATCTCTGTAAACCTTTTGCCAGTAAAAGTCTAATTAAGCGGATTGATGAGGTATTGTCGATCAGACAAGTTGAAATTAAAAACCGCGAATTGCTTAAAGAGCGTGAGTCTTTACAGGATGAAATAAAACAGTGGAATACAAAACTTGAGCAGCGAGTTCGTGAAAAAAGTTTTGAACTAGAACGTGCCCATAAAGAAATTATTCAATCGGAAAAACTGGCTGCTCTCGGACATATGTCTGCAGGGATGGCACATGAAATACGTAATCCCCTGAATTCAATCAATCTGTTTGCCCAGATTCTTCTCTCCGCTGAGGGGTTGGATGGAGAAAATCAGAGTTATGTATATAAAATTACCCAGGAAGTTGAACGGATTGATGAAATTCTGATCCAGATGTTGGCATCCAATTCTAACCATACCAATAAGCAGCAGATTGACTTAGTTGAAATTATTGAGAAGGTGATCGGTGATTATCAAACCAGAATAGAGAGCCAGCAGATAGAACTTGAAATTAATCTCAATCGGAAAACTCCTCTCATCAGGGTTGATCCCCTTGAAGTTGAAAAGATTTTTACCAATCTGATTGGGAACGCTCTCTACGAAATGCCGGATGGGGGAACTCTGACCATTGTTTTACAGGCTGATGTGGAAAAAATCATCATCATGGTTTCTGACACTGGCCCAGGCATAGCAAGTAAAAATATCCCGAGAATCTTTGACCCATTTTTTACCACCAAAGAAAAAGGGACCGGCTTTGGCCTTTCTGTGGTTCTACGGGTTGTCAATAGTCTAGGAGGGCGGATAACGGTGGATAGCCCTCCATCTGCCGGGGCTTGTTTTATCATTGAATTACCCCTGCTTCCAACCTCGGTTCATTAACTCTTATGGCACTCAAATTACGTGAAATAACTCTCCGACTGGATGAGAGTGAGGATTCAATCCCCGCAAAAATTGCTGAAATTCTGAAATTTTCGGTAGAAGATATTGATTCCTGGAAAATTGTCCGTAAAGGAGTTGATGCACGGCGTAAAGCTAATGTATTGCGGGTCTACAGTGTCGAATTCAGCTGCTTAAATGAGCAAGAAATACGTAAAAACAATCACCATGTCACCACCCTCCTTGAAGTGAAAAAACTGCCTGATTTTGATTTTATTCCACTTAAATCCAGATTAAAAATTCTGATTGTCGGGATGGGTCCGGCAGGGTTATTCAGTGCGTTGTCTTTAGCTGAAGCTGGAGCACAGGTTTGTCTGATCGAACGGGGGCGGCCGATTGCTGAAAGATTGAAGGATGTTGAAGCCTTCCGGTCCGGTCGTGGGTTACAGGATGAGAGTAATATTCAATTCGGGGAAGGGGGTGCTGGAACTTTTTCAGATGGTAAATTAACCAGTCGCATCAACCATCCGACAACCGCTTATATTCTGCAACGTCTGGTTGATTTTGGCGCTCCTGAAGAGATTCTCTGGCAGGCAAAACCGCACATCGGTTCTGATCGCTTGAGGGGGGTGTTGGTCAATTTTCGGAACTATCTGCTTTCTCTCGGTGTTGACATTAAATTTTCCAGCAGACTCTCCGGGTTTGAGATGTCAAATAGGAAAATTAGTGCCGGAATCATTAATGATTCTATAGAGATAGAGTGCGATAGTTTGATCCTGGCAGTTGGTCACAGTGCCCGTGACACTTATCAATTATTGGCTGATAAAAACGGTCAGTTGGAGCAGAAAC
>JAUVCS010000048.1 GCA_030590745.1 Desulfuromusa sp. | reverse complement strand
AGCCCCTGCCAACTTAGCTCCCCCTTCCAGAAGGAGTTTTTGAACATTGCGCCGCCCCAATTCCTGCCACAGTGCAGGAAGAGAAACTTTTCCGTCAACAGCAGGAAAAAAGACCACCTCTGCTCCGGCAAGCTGTAATTTAAAAATTTTATCCTGATCGGTAGAAATTGTTGCAACCAGAGTTTTTGCTGCCGATTTCTGTTTCAACATCCGACAGTCAACGGGCATCCTCAATTGACTGTCCACAACCACGCGCAAAGGATCACGGCCACGACCTTCGGGAAGTCGGGTGTTGAGCAGTGGATCATCACTCATTACCGTGTTGACACCAACCATAATTGCTTCCACCCGATCGCGCAACTGATGAACCGCTAAACGGCTCTTTTCTCCCGAAACCCACTGCGAATCTCCTGTTGCTGTTGCAGTGTTACCGTCAAGAGTCATAGCGGCTTTATAAATGGTGAAAGGGTTTCCGGTAGAAATATGGTGACTGAAGGCGGCAATCAAACGGTGGCATTCCGCTTCTAAAATGCCACTATGGACTTCTATCCCGGCCTTTTCCAGCCTTTCAACTCCACGGCCAGCAACCAAAGGATTTGGATCAATCGTCCCGACATAGACAGTTTTGATCCCTGCAGCTATCAGGGCATCGGCACAGGGGGGGGTTTTCCCATGGTGGGAACAAGGTTCCAAAGTGACATAGATCTCAGCACCACGTGCTTTCGTCCCTGCCTGGCGCAAGGCAAATATTTCGGCATGTGGTTCACCTGCCTGAGGGTGAAATCCCTCTCCAACTATATTTCCCGAACTGACAATGACCGCACCAACGGGTGGATTGGGAGCAGTTCGTCCCTCCCCTTGCCGAGCTAGATCGAGCGCCCGTTGCATAAAATGTTGGTGTTGAAGATCAGACATCCGGTCATAATCCCTGCGGTAAAAATACAAACGCCGGAATACCCCTAGGCATTCCGGCATTATTTTATCCCAAAATTATTTCACTGGGAATGTTTCAATAGATCATTCAATTCAGACATAAACTCATTAATATCTTTAAACTGCCGATAGACGGAGGCAAAGCGGACGTAAGCCACCTCATCAACATCATGCAGCATATCCATCACCGCCTCACCAATCAAACTGGCAGAAATTTCCTTATCGCCACACTCCTGAAACTTTCTCTCTAGTTGATCAACAAGTGCCTCAATCTGCTCCACCGAAACAGGACGTTTTTCACAGGCCCGCTGCATCCCGGAAATAATTTTTGCACGATCAAAGGCTTCGCGACGACCATCTTTCTTGATCACCCAGGGAAGGATCTCCTCAACCCGTTCATAAGTGGTAAAGCGCCGTTCACACTCCGGGCATTCGCGCCGACGACGCACGTTATTTCCTTCTTTCCCCAACCGTGAATCAACAACTCTGGTATCGGCATGCCGACAAAAAGGGCAGTTCATTTAGCATTATCTCCATCATATTGACGATAGCTTATCCCCGCCTCTGTTAACATATCAAGGGAGAGCGTATCCGGGTAACCTCGTGAAAAAATAATGTCAACTATCCCGGCATTAATCAACATCTTACTGCAAATAATACAAGGGGAGTCGGTACAATAGAGAGTTGCCCCGGAAATATTGGCACCATGCCGGGCGGCTTGAATGATCGCATTCTGCTCAGCATGAAGGCCACGACACAGTTCATGTCGCTCCCCTGAAGGGACCTTCAACTGGTCACGCAGACAACCGGTCACATCACAATGGGTGATACCACTGGGTACGCCATTATAGCCTGTGGCCATGATGTTTTTCTCTTTTACCAGCAGAGCCCCCACCTGACGGCGTAAACAAGTTGAGCGAGTTGCCACCAACTTGGTAATCTGCATAAAGTACTCGTCCCAACCAGGTCTCTCCATTACGACACCTACTTCAATCGATGCGCGTAAAGGGGGAATCTTTGACAGAGAACTTTGACCTCTGCTTTGATTTTTGCCAGTTCCGCACCATTTTCGATGTTTTGAAGGGCCCGATCTATCCACTCTGCGACCTGTAGCATTTCAGCTTCTTTCAAACCGCGGGTCGTCGTAGCCGGAGTTCCAATCCGAATACCGCTGGTCACAAAAGGAGACCTGGTATCAAAGGGAACTGCATTTTTATTCACAGTGATCCCGGCATCTTCAAGAGCTCTCTCTGCAACCTTCCCGGTAATCTCTGTTCCGGTAAAATCAACCAGCATCAGGTGATTATCGGTTCCACCAGAAACAAGCTTATAACCTTTTTCCACCAGTCCGCCAGCAAGTGCCTGAGCATTTCTAACCACTTGCTGCGCATACACTTTAAATTCAGGTTGAAGAACCTCTTTAAAAGCAACCGCTTTGGCAGCAATGATGTGCATCAGTGGACCACCCTGAATGCCGGGAAAAATATTACTGTTGAGTTTTTTAGCCCACTCTTCAGTACATAAAATCATCCCACCACGCGGACCACGCAAGGTTTTGTGCGTTGTCGTCGTCACAAATTCCGCATAGGGGACAGGATTGGAATGGACCCCCGCAGCAACCAGACCGGCAATGTGTGCCATATCAACCATCACAACAGCCCCAACGGTATCAGCAATCTTGCGGAAGGCGATAAAATCAATCTCACGAGGATAAGCACTGGCACCCACCACAATTAATTTAGGTTGATGCTGTTTTGCTAAACTCTCCACTTCATCATAGTCAATGATGCCAGTCTCAGCATCAAGACCATAAGGGACAATGTTGTAAAGTTTACCGGAAAAATTGACTGGGGAGCCGTGAGTCAGGTGTCCACCATGAGCAAGATTCATCCCGAGAACTGTATCTCCCGGTTGGCAAACAGCCATATAGACAGCCATGTTCGCCTGAGAACCCGAATGGGGTTGAACATTCGCATGTTCTGCACCAAAAATCTCTTTAGCACGATCAATAGCTATCTGTTCAGCGAGATCAACAAATTCGCAACCGCCATAATATCTTTTCCCCGGATATCCTTCAGCATACTTGTTCGTCAGAACCGAACCTTGAGCTTCCAGAACGGCTTCACTGACAAAGTTTTCTGAAGCTATAAATTCCAGATTATATTCCTGCCGCTCTGTTTCCTGAGTGATAATCTGAGAAATTTCAGGGTCAAATGTTTTAAGATTCTCAACCATCGGTATCCTCCAGTAATTGATCAATAAAAAACGGGGCTATTCAATCAGCCCCGTTAAGTTTAATCTTTAATAACTTTTTGCTCAATAGCAGAAATTTTATCCAGTCGCTGCTGGTGTCGACCCCCTGCAAATTCTGCAGCAAGCCAAATTTCAACCAATTTCTTCCCTTTTTCGGGAGTCAATACTCTCCCCCCCATAACCAGGATATTCGCATTATTATGTTCACGCGCCATTTGGGCGGTAAATTCATCGTGAACCAGAGCAGCTCGCACATTAGAAAATTTATTGGCTGATATCGACATGCCGATTCCGGTACCGCAGATCAAAATCCCCAGTTGAGCTTCCCCGGAGGAAACAGCACTGGCAACCTTCGCAGCAAAATCGGGATAATCAACTGAAGCAGAACTACTCGTTCCAAGATCAGTACATTCTACCGCTTTCTCCTGCAACAGTTCCAAAATAGCTGTTTTCAGCTCATAACCACCATGATCACTCCCCACCACCAGCATAGAATACCTCAAATTTTGCGGAAAGCGAGGGTTGCATTTGTCCCGCCAAAACCAAAAGAATTGGATATGGCAACCTGACACCCCACCTGGCGAGCTTCATTGGGAACATAATCAAGGTCACATTCGGGATCAGGCTCCATATAATTAATCGTTGGTGGGATAATTCCGTGCTTCAGAGCCAGGGCGGAAAAAGCCGCTTCCATACCTCCAGCAGCTCCCAAACCGTGACCAGTCATACTCTTTGTCGAGCTGATCATCAGATTCTGCGCATGATCACCAAAAACTTTTTTGATCGCCATCGTCTCATAAAGATCATTGAAATGGGTCGAAGTCCCATGAGCATTGACATAATCAACTTGCTCCGGGTTTAAACCGGCATTATTCAGCGCCATTTTGATACAGCGGGAAGCACCTTCTCCACCTGGGGCCGGTTGAGTCAAGTGATAAGCATCGCTACTCAGACCATATCCTGCAACTTCACAGTAAATGTCGGCACCACGTTTCTTAGCACTCTCATATTCTTCCAGGATCAGAATACCAGCCCCCTCTGCCATGACAAAACCATCCCGATTTTTTTCAAAAGGTCGGCTTGCAGTCAACGGGTCATCATTGCGAGTAGAGAGAGCTTTCATAACATTAAAGCCACCTATCGCAAGTGGGGTAATTGTTGACTCGGTTCCACCAGCAAACATAGCATCGGCATCACCACGGGCAATCATATGATAAGCATCGCCAATTGAATGGGTTCCGGTTGCACAAGCAGAGACCGAAGCTAGATTTGGTCCTTTAGCCCCAAATTTCATCGAAATATGCCCCGGAGCCAAATTGATAATCAGCATCGGGATAAAAAATGGGGTGATCCTTTTGTAGCCACGCTCCAGCATCACATTGTGATATTTTTCGATCGCTGGCAATCCACCCAAACCTGATCCAACCAGTACACCAACCCGTTCAGCATTGGCATCTGTGATCTCAAGTCCTGAATCCTGCAAAGCCATCTCGGCGGCAGCAACTCCATATTGAATAAAGAGATCCATTTTTTTGATCTCTTTCTTTTCAATAAACTTTTCGGCATCAAAATCTTTGACTTCGCCCGCAATCTGCGACGGCAAGTCAGAAGCATCAAAACGGGTGATCTTACCTATTCCGGATTGACCGCTGGTAATTGCCGCCCAGTTTTTTTCTGTTCCAGTTCCCAAGGGAGATACGACACCAAGACCGGTGACTACGACTCTACGCATAAGAAATCTCTCTTTAATCTTTAATGGCTAACAGGTGTTTGCAATTGTACGGTAGTAAATTGATTGGTGGCATCAGATCAACGATCTGATGCCACCAATACTTATCAGGAAGCTTTATTGATATAATCAATAGCGTTCTTAACATTCTGAATTTTCTCTGCGTCTTCATCAGAGATTTCTACGTCAAATTCTTCTTCCAAAGCCATGACCAGCTCAACCGTATCCAGAGAATCTGCACCTAAATCATCCATAAATGCAGCGTTTTCCGTCACTTGTTCTTCGTCAACACCCAGTTGCTCAGCAATGATCTGCTTTACTCTTTCCTCAATAGAAGCCATTTACTTTCCTCCTTTTCAAGTTATGTAGGCTATAAAAATAAGCCTGTTATTTACATGTACATACCACCATTAACACCAATCACCTGTCCAGTGATATAACCGGTTTTTTCGGCTGCCAGAAAAAGTACCGCATTTGCGATATCATCGGCAGAACCGAGTCGTGCCAACGGAATCTGTGCAGCCAATTCCTCTCGTTTTTCTTCGGGAAGTGCGTCGGTCATTGCCGTAGCAATAAACCCGGGAGCAACCGCATTTACGGTTATATTACGTTTTGCCAGTTCACGGGCATTGGAACGGGTTAAACCCATCAAACCGGCCTTGCTGGCACAATAATTTGCCTGTCCCGCATTCCCCATCTGACCAACAACCGAAGCGATATTGATAATACGTCCATACCGTTGCTTGGCCATCAACTTGGCTACGGCACGGGTACAGAGAAACGCCCCTTTAAGGTTCACATCTAAAACAGCATCCCAATCTGCATCTTTCATCCTGAACAGCAAAGCATCACGAGTGATTCCGGCATTATTAACCAGAATATCAATTCGATCAAAGGTTTCTTTGGCAATTTTGACCATCTGCTCCACATCGGCAGCGACAGTAACATTCCCCTGAACCGCTACCGCTTCTGTCCCTGCGGCTTTGAGTTCTGCAACAAAATCTTCCGTTGCCTGGAGATCGACATCAACAGCAACAATCTTAGCGCCTTGAGCTGCCAGTGCCAGTGCGATACTGCGACCAATGCCACGCGAAGCCCCCGTCACCAATGCTACCTTATCCTGAACCATAGTTTCTCCTTCAGTTTCGAAGTTAGATTAATATATCACATTATTCTTGAAGTTTTTTTAAACTATCCATGTCACCAATATTTTTGTGGACAGCAGTACGATCAAGCCTCTTGTTCAATCCTGAAAGAACCCTTCCCGGACCAATTTCCACATATCTGCTGACACCAGAATCCTTCATACTCTGAATTGACTCAGACCACCGTACCGGGGCACAAACCTGTTCCACCAGGAGAGCTTTCACCCTGGATTCATCCTGATAAGGGACAGCTTCAACATTACTGACAAGGGGACAGGCAAGTGGGGCAAGGCTGACTGATTCCAGTTCTGCCTTTAAACGTTGCGCCGCGGGAGCCATCAAAGGTGAATGGAATGGAGCACTGACTGGTAACAGCAGTGCCCGCTTCGCACCTCGCTCCTTAGCCAGAACAATTGCACGTTCAACGGCAGTTTTATGGCCGGCGATCACAATCTGTGCCGGGCTGTTAAAATTAGCCGGAACCACAACTTCGCCCTGAGCCGCTTCTTGACAGAGGTTTATCAGCTCCTCGACATCAACTCCCATAATGGC
>JAUVCS010000178.1 GCA_030590745.1 Desulfuromusa sp. | reverse complement strand
GATGACAAATGGAGAAA
This sequence comes from Desulfuromusa sp., assembly GCA_030590745.1. Classification (GTDB taxonomy): domain Bacteria; phylum Desulfobacterota; class Desulfuromonadia; order Desulfuromonadales; family Geopsychrobacteraceae; genus Desulfuromusa. The sequence goes on along the minus strand of JAUVCS010000178.1, from coordinate 3,398 downwards.
CCTGCTGGTGCTCACGCTGTAAATCAAGATACATTTGAGCACGTTTGTCGGTATCTCTTTCCAGCACAGCAGCATCGGCTTTTTTGGTCATTTCTGGAATTGCCCAGGCATTTCTCCAGGCCAGAGGTTTCGACTTGGCGTCGTCCGAGTTATCAGGATTGCGGGCAAAGGTGTCTGCGTTGGTGTGTGGGTCCATATAATCGGGTCCCCAACGGCCGATATAGATATCGTGATTACGGGCCCGATATTTGGTCAGCGTCTGCTTGCCTTCGCCAGGAATGATTTCCAGTTTAATTCCAGCCTGAGCAAATGTCCCCTGAATGGCAATCGCCATTGACGTGGTTGGCTCATTATTCCGAGTATCCATCGTCAGGGAAAAGCCTTTTTCAAGACCAACTTCTTTCAACAACGCCTTGGCTTTTGCAACATTGAGAGAGAATGGGGTCTCTTCCAATGCACCAAGAAAACCTTTAGGCAGGAAAGCCTGGTGTACTGTTGCCTTGCCGTTTAAAATTGTTGCTTCCATCCCCTTATAATCGATCAGATATTTAAGCGCCTGACGCACCTGTGGGATCTTCAGATACTGGTTTTTCTGACTTAAACCCAGATACCAGACAGCACCTTTGGCCTTTTTACGAATTTCGATATTCTTGTTTCCTGCCAACCCTTTAATATCATCAGGTCCTAGGTTTCTGGCAATATCAACATCGCCTTTTTCCAGAAGTAACCGCTGGGTTGAAGATTCAGAAATATGACGGATAAAAATACGCTTAAGCTTGGCTTTTTCACCCCAGTAGTTATCATTGCGATCCAGGATCAAAGACTCAGAAGCCTTCCATTTTTTTAACTTGTACGGTCCCGAACCGGCATAACCAGTCTTCAGCCAGCCGTAACCAAGATCCCCATCTTTCTCATGAGCCATAACATCTTTTTTATCAACAATTGAACCCGCAGTTGAGGTCATGCAATAGAGGAAAAAAGTGGGGGCGTAAGATTTGTCGACAACAACCTTGACCGTGTAGTCATCAACCTTTGTAATCATTTTCCCAACGTTCTCCGGGGTAAAACCAAACTGTGAGAGAATGAAGGCCGGCGATTTATCAAGCTTAATCACCCGCTGTAGGGAAAACACCACATCGTCAGCATTGAGCTTGTTTCCTGAAGCAAAGGTAATCCCTTTTCTAATTTTAAATACGTAGGTCTTTCCATCGGGTGAAATAGTCCAACTGTCCGCCACAACACCATAAATATTGCTGACGTTATCGACATCATAGCTGATAAGTCTGTCATAGGTATTGCCAGCATATTCGGCGCCGGTGAACTCAAAAATCTCAGCAGGGTCCAGAGTAATAACATCATCAATACTGTTGGCCATAACCAGAGTATCTTTAGGGGTAGATGCCATGACTCCTGGAGCGATAAAAAGCACCAGAATCAGCGCCACAAGATAAAACTTTTTCATAATATTCCTCCTCTGTTGAAGGGTTCACTCAGGGGTGAACACCGTTAAATAAAAAGAGTAGCATAATAATGAAGTTAGGAGACAGTCGGACTATCAATGTGTCAGAATTTTACTGATAAAATCAGCAGCCCGGTCGGTTTGCGGATTATCAAAAAAATCTGCCGGTTTGCCGGTTTCAACAATCTTACCTTCATCCATAAAGAGAACTCGATCGGCAACTTTTTTGGCAAAACCCATTTCGTGGGTGACGACACACATAGTAATTCCCTCAGATGCCAGACCGATCATAACATCGAGAACTTCTCCGATCATTTCAGGATCCAGTGCAGATGTCGGCTCATCAAACAGCATAATTTCTGGGGACATGGCCAGACCACGGGCAATAGCGACTCGTTGTTGCTGCCCACCCGAAAGTTGTACCGGATAAGAATCTGCTTTTTCTGTGAGTCCAACCCGCTCAAGTTTTTCACGGGCGAGCTTTTCAGCCTCAGGTTTGGGAAGCTTTTTTACGTTGACTGGTGCCAGCATGATATTTTGCAAAGCTGTCATATGGGGGTAAAGATGAAATTGCTGAAAAATAAAACCGATCTCTTCACGGAGCTTGGTCAGGTTTGTCGATGATTTATGCACGGACATTCCATTAACAATGACCTCACCCTTCTGAATCGGCTCCAACTTATTAATACTGCGGATTAAGGTGGACTTTCCCGAGCCACTCGGACCACAGACAACCAACACCTCACCTTTGGAAACCAATAAATTTATATCATTTAAAACGTGGAGGTTACCAAACCACTTATTTACACCCTTAAATTCAATCATTTGCCCTTCAATCCTCTCTTTTCCCAACCGCAACTGAATCCTCTACATTGCCATTTTCTTTTCCAGATGATTAGAAAGAAGAATTAATGGATAAGAAACAGCAAAATAGAGAAGTCCAACCAGAGCAAAGACCATCAAACCCTCAGGAATTCGCATAACGGTAACCCAACCAACTCGGGTTAAATCCATAACCCCGATAACCGAAACCACCGAGGTATCCTTGATCAGCAAAACATATTGACCAACCAGCGGCGGGATAATCACCTTCATTGACTGCGGCACAATCACAAAACGCAATTGCTGTATTTTTGTCAACCCCGAAGAAGCGGAAGCCTCCCACTGTCCTTTTGGGATCGAAGCTATGCCACTGGCGACAATTTCGCAGACAAAAGCCGACCCCATAATGGCCATCGCCACAAGAGCCGCAGGGAAAGGATCAAGTTGCAATCCCCATTCTGGAAAGATAAAAAAGACAATAAAAATCTGCACAACAAAGGGGGTACCGCGAGCAAAAGCAACATAGGTACCGACAATTCTTCTGAGGATAACACTATCGCTTGTTCTGATCATTCCCAGAATAAAACCGAGTACCGTACAGATAATTAAGCTGAGAAATCCAACTTTAACGGTCATCCACAAACCGGAAAGAAAAAACGGGAAAATTTCGACCAACCGACCAAAATAGAAAGACATCATTTTAATATGCCTCCCTGAAAATCAGTTTTTTCTGTGACCAGTCGGCAAAGTATTTAAGGACAAAATAAATGACCATATAGAAGAATGCGACGGTTAAAAAAGCTTCTGAAGGCATAAATCGTTCCGATGTCATCGTCTGCCCACTTCGGGTCAGCTCCATAACTGAGATCAACGAAAGCAGTGCGGTATCTTTCACCAGCACTATCGCCTGCCCCAGCAAGGGTGGAATTGTCACACCAAATGCTTGAGGAAGGATAATAAAACGCATTCGCTGGTAGTAATTCAAACCTGACGAAAGCCCGGCTTCAATCTGTCCTTCATCCACCGAATTAATTCCAGCCCGAAGGATTTCAGCAATATACGCACCGGAATTAAACATCAGGGCAATGATTCCGGTTTGGATCTCCGGGACGCTGAT